>NZ_JANMWY010000081.1:0-10784 GCF_031380695.1 Sphingomonas sp.
GGCGGGGCGGGTCGATCTGGCTGCGCTCACGGCGCGGCTGGGGCCGGACGTCGCGGCGGTGATGATCACCAATCCCAACACCTGCGGGCTGTTCGAGCCTGAAATGAAGGCGATTTCTGACGCGGTCCATGCGGCCGGCGCATTGGTCTATTGCGACGGGGCGAATTTCAACGCGATCGTCGGGCGGGTGCGGCCGGGCGACCTCGGCATCGACGCGATGCACATCAATCTGCACAAGACCTTCTCGACCCCCCACGGCGGCGGCGGGCCGGGGTCAGGGCCGGTGGTGCTGTCCGAAGCGCTCGCCCCGTTCGCACCGCTGCCTTATGTCGTCAAAAACGGCGACGGCTATCGGCTCGTCGAGGAAGAGACGGCGCACGCCGAAGGGTCCAACAGTTTCGGGCGAATGGTCGCGTTTCATGGGCAGATGGGAATGTTCACCCGGGCGCTGTCGTACATCCTCAGTCACGGCGCGGACGGATTGCGGCAGGTCGCCGAAGATGCCGTGCTCAACGCGAACTACGTCCTGCGCAGCCTCGACGATCTGCTCGACGCACCGTTTGGCGAATCCGGTCCTTGCATGCACGAAGCATTGTTCTCTGACAAAGGTTTCGCAGAGGGAATATCGACCATCGACCTGGCCAAGGCGTTGATCGACGAGGGCTTCCACCCAATGACGATGTACTTCCCGCTCGTGGTTCATGGCGCGATGCTGATCGAGCCGACAGAGACGGAATCCAAGGCGACACTCGACCAGTTTATCGTCGCGATGCGATCGATCGCCGAGCGCGCACGGGCCGGGGACGAGAGCCTTAAGGCGGCGCCGATCTTCGCCCCGCGACACCGGCTCGACGAGACGCTGGCGGCGCGCAAGCCGGTGCTGGCGTTTCGGACCGCTGCCCCGGACGGGGCGGAAGCGGGCGAGGGAACCGAGATCGGCGGGCGGTGAGCGACCGGCGCCTCTACGAGGCGGAGATCTCAGCGGCGAGGCGTTCCGCTCCGGCGGCGCTGCGCAATGTGGAGCCAATCGGCGATGCGCTCACCGAATGGCTGCCCGCGACGGGGGTGGTGCTTGAAGTCGCCAGCGGGACCGGGGAGCACGCGCTCGCCTTTGCGCGGAGATTTCCCGCGCTGACGTGGCAACCGAGCGATACCGCACCCGAAGCGCTGACCTCTATTGCCGGGTGGCGTGAGGAAGGGCCGACGAACCTCCTAGCTCCGCTCCACATCGATGCAGCCGCCCCATCCTGGGACGTGGAGCGCGTCGATGCGCTGCTATCGATCAATATGGTGCACATCAGCCCGTGGGCGAGCGCGCTCGGCCTGCTCGACGGTGCGGCGCGGCTGTTGCCGGTGGGCGGCCCACTGATCCTTTACGGACCGTGGATCGAGAAGGGGGTCGCGACCGCGCCGTCCAACCTAGCGTTCGACGAGGACCTGCGCGCGCGGGATGCGCAATGGGGCCTGCGCAAGGTCGAGGAGTTCGCGGGCAAGGCGGCTGCGCGGGGTCTAATCCTCAGCGAGCGCCGAGCGATGCCCGTCAACAACATCATGCTCCGCCTGGTTCGCCGCTAGCCGCTGCACAAACGTCCAGCCGGCGATCACCCACGCTACGCCGATCGCCCAGCCGGCGACCACATCGCTCGGCCAGTGGACGCCAATTAAGGATCGCGAGGCGCCGATCACCAGGCTGGCGACGACTGCTGCCGCAATTGCGCCGGGGCGACGGTGGGGCGGGGCGAAGAACAGCGCTAATGTGCACAAGGCGATCATCGAATTGGCGGCATGGGCGCTGGGGAAACTGAGCGAATGCGTGACGACCGGGTGCAGGTCGAGCGCCGGGCGCTGGCGGTGGACGATCAGCTTGATCGCCTCAACCAGCAGCCGCCCACCGGCGATCATGGCTGCAAAGCGCAACGCCTCGCCGTGGCCACGACGACGCCACAACAGCAGCGATCCGGCCACTGCTACGCCCAACGTCGCTGCGACTCCGCCGATGATGTTGAGCGCGAGCCCGGCGTCGGTAGGCCAGCGGTTGGCGGCGCGCAGGGCGATCCCGTCACGGATCAACGCCACGTCGAGCGCATTGGTCGCCCCGCCCAGTGCGCCGCAGATCATGGCGAGCAGCAGCAGTGCGAGAATCAGGGCGAGTCGAAAGGCGGTGCCGGTCATCGCTTCTTAAACGATGGTTTACCCTTCGCGGCTATGCCCGAACGATGGATGACAGTGGCGATACCCAGAACAGGCGTTCACAGCGGTCAAATGTGCTGATGAGCGCGTCGATCGAGATTTCGGGCCTTTCGCTGCCCGTGAAATTGCGCAACCTTTCGGCACAAGGCGCATTGATCGAGGCCGACAAGCTTCCTGTGGAAGGCGCCAAGCTGCTGTTCCGCAAGGCGGAAATCAGCATCGAAGGCCGCCTCGCCTGGGTCGAGGGCAAGCGCGGAGGCGTCGAGTTCGTGACAGCGCTGTGCCCCGAAACGGTTTTGCGCCACGTGCCGACGCCGCGTCCGCGCGTCCAGTTCGACTTCCGTCGCCCGGGAGTGGGGCCGAAGCGGCTCACGCTCATCGAACGCCAAATGGGTGAAGCTTGGTCCGGTGCCATCCCGACTGAATAGGGGGTGGACGGCGATACGTCGATCAACCCACCGCCCGAAGAGTTCCCCGCGTTTCCTGAAGCCAGCCGACGAGGACCGGCAGCGGAAGGAGACGATTGTAGGTAATTCCGCCAAAGCCTTCCTCCATCCAGCGCACGACACCAGGCAGAGGGGGGAGACCGGGCAGGGTAACGACGACGTCGGCCCCCTTGGGCATGACGACGCTCGTCGCCACTTTAATCCCGCCCTGACTGACGTCGCAAGCACGCATGCGGAACGTCGAAGCTCCTTCGCGGACAGTGGCGTGGCAATCGACCTCGATCCGCGGCATTCGCGGGCGCGGTCCTTCCATCGATGCGGACAGGACCTCGATCACGTCGATCGGCTCGTCAAAGGCGACGCCCACCGTCTGATCGCGAACCCAGGTTACGTTACCCGCAATCGGTTGCCCGCTCTTCAATTCCACGGTCAGCCGCTCGCCATTGGCAACCGTGCAATAGGCGCGGATCATCATCCCGCCGGCTGAAATATTCTTGATCAGGCATAGCTCGCGGCGATCACCGATATTTACCGAACCGACCCGAAACAGCGTTAGGTGGCGATCGCCGTCGCGCCGTTCGGCAGGCATGGTCGGCGCCGACGCCGACAGGCTGTAGAGCGTCGTTTCGACTGGCAGCTCTTCCACACGTCACCCCAATTCGCGCCCCGGACACAGTAGCACTCACCCGACCATCCTTGCGATCTGCATCATGTCTAACGCACAGTGCCTTACCGATTCGTTAGAATATTGTCCGATTCGGCGAATGATCTCCCTGCGAAAAAGAAGGTTTTTTCGGATTGCGGCTAAGCGACGCATCGTTGTCGGTTCCGCGCATGCGCCTTGCCGGGGACGATGCGGAGGCGTAACTTTCGTGACGGGTCGATCGCTCGGCCCGACGGAGGCCGCCATGCGTCTATCGCTGATACTCGTGCCGATCCTGCTTGCTGCGGCCCCGGCTCTACCCGCCGCACCATCGCCCGACCGGCTGGCGGCGTCAGGACAGGCCAACGACCTGCATTTCTCGACCGATGACAATGGCCGGATGACCGTCCCCGTCATGGTCGGTGGACACGGACCGTACCGGTTCCTGATCGATACCGGCGCCGAGCGTACCGTCGTGTCGCTCGAACTCGCCGAGCATCTCAAACTCATCGCTGGCGCACCAGCAACCATGCACAGTGTGCTCGGCCAGAGCGATGTGTCGACGGTCGACATCCCCGCGCTTCAGATCAGCAATCGCAGCACTGCGGTTGCTGGCGCGCCGACGCTGTTGTCGGACAATATCGGGGCGGACGGGATTTTGGGCGTCGACATGCTCAAGGCGCAACGCGTCGAATTGGACTTCAAGCGCAGGATAATGGGCATTTCCCCCTCCGCCACAAGGGAAGCGAGTGATGGCGAGGAGATTGTCGTCGTCGCCCGGCGGAAGCACGGACGCCTGCTGTTCACCGACGCGACGGTCGATGGGCGCGGCGTAGTAGTGGTGATCGACACCGGAAGCGAAATCAGCATCGGCAATGAGGCATTGCGCTCGAAGCTGCGGCGCGGTCGCGGAGTGCCGTTGACGGCCGAGCTCGTCACCGTCGCCGGGGAGAAGGCACAGGCCGAGATCGTCCTTGCGCGCACGCTGCAGATTGGCGGCGTGACGTTGAAGAACATCGGCATTGCCTTCCTGCCGGCATCGGTGTTCCGGCAGCTCGACCTCGACAGAAGGCCGGCGCTGCTGCTGGGCATGAACGCGCTGCGCGCGTTCGACCGCGTGTCGATCGACTTCGCCAACAGCAAGGTGCGGTTCGTCCTGCCGGGCACGAGCATGGCCCGCGAGACGCGGCTGGCGATGCATTGAGGGAGCGAGGCGGGTTGGATTCTAGCCACTAGCGAATTGTGACCGCAGGCAAGCACAAGCGAATCCTGGCCCCCGCCCAAAGTTTTCGACGAACGGCGGTAGCGGACCCTCCGATCGCCTTGCCGCGCCCCGAAATAGGTCGCAACATCAACCAGTTTTGATAGGGGATGATCGATGGGTTTTCGCTTCGCCGGCCTTGCCTTGCTGCTCTCCGCCACTGCCTCTTCCCTCACCGCCGCATCCGAGCCCACAGCCGCCGAGCTGGTGGCGAAGAATCTAGCGGCGCGCGGCGGGGCGGCGGCGCTGGCGGCGATCAACACCATCGAGTTCAACGGCAAGTTCATCGCCCCGGGCGATTTCCAGCTGACCTATCACGGTACCCGCGCGCGCAATGCTGGTGGCGACCGAATGCGCGACGACCTGACCATCCAGAGCCTGACGATCGTCCAGGCTTATGACGGGCAATCGGCATGGAAGATCAATCCCTTCCAGGGCCGCAAGGATGCCGAGCGGATGTCGGCCGACGAGGCGCGGGCCCAAGCTGATGCCGGACTGATCGACGGCGTGCTGCTCGCCTCGCTCCACGACGGATCGAGTTTCCGCTATCTTGGACGAGAGGATTTCGACGGTACCAACGCCTACAAGCTGCAGATCCGCCAGAAAGACGGCGACCAATATGACTATCTGCTCGACCCCGACACGTTCCTCGAAATTCGCGCGACCGAGACCCGGCAGGTGCGCGGCGCGCAGACCATCACCGATTATGAATATGGCGATTATGACAAGGTCGGCGGGGCCTATTTCCCGATGGCGATCGACAGTTGGCAGCCGACCCAGCCCGACCAGCGGGTCCGCATCCTGATCGCCTCGGCCGTCGCCAATCCGCGGCTGGATCCGGCGAGTTTCGCCCAGCCCGGCGCTGCGGTGGCTGTGACCGCGCCGACTGCCCCCGACGCGTCGGAGAGACCTCCGGCAAAGGCGGCGACACCGCCCGCTGCCCCGACCCCCGCGACACCGCCCAAGCCCTTGCCGACGCGCTGAGAAGGATGACCGCCATGCGCCACTCGTCGATCGCCCTGCTCCTCGCCGCGGCCAGTCCCGCCGCACTGGCCGCGCCCGTCGCCACGCTCGTCGTCGACAGCGGCACCGTATCGGGGCTGGGTATCCGCAACATCGGTTCGGCAACAATGTCGGGCCGCATCGCGGCGCTCGCCGGGCATCAGGAGGCGGACGGCAAGGTCACGCTGTTCGTCGGCGCTGCTTCGGGCGGCGTGTGGAAATCCGAGGACAGCGGGACGACCTTCCGCCCGGTATTCGACAAGGCCGGAGCGCAATCGATCGGCGCGCTGGCGATGGATCCGAAGGACCCCAAGACGATCTGGGTCGGCACCGGCGAAGGCTGGACCCGCAATTCGGTGTCGGTCGGCGATGGCATCTGGAAATCGACCGACGGTGGCGGAAACTGGACGCGGATGGGGCTGGCCAAGAGCGAGCGCATCACGAAGATCGTGGTCGATCCGGCCAACAGCAACATCGTCTATGCCTGTGCGCCCGGCGCGCTGTGGAGCGACAGCGCCGACCGCGGCCTCTATCGCACGACCGACGGCGGCGTAAGCTGGAGCCTGGTGCTGAAGGGATCGAACCTGTCGACCGGCTGTTCCGCCGTGGCGCTCGATCCGTCGGATTCGCGCCATCTACTCGCCGGCCTGTGGGACTTTCGGCGCAAGGGCTGGACCTTCCGCTCCGGCGGCGACGGCCCGACCGCCCCCTCGGGCAGCCGGATGATGGAAAGTCATGACGGCGGCACTAGCTGGACTCCGCTCGATGCCGCCAGCCGCAGCGGCCTGCCGAAGGGGCCGTGGGGCCGGGTCGAGGTGGTGTTTGCGCCGTCCAACCCGAAGATGGTCTATGCCTTCATCGAGAATGTCCGTTCGGCGCTGTACGCCTCGGCCGACGGTGGCAAGACGTGGGAGGAGCGCGACCGCAGCCAGGGCATGGTTTGGCGACCCTTTTACTTCAGCCGCCTAGTGGTCGATCCCAAGGACGACCAGAAGCTCTACAAGATGGGTTATTCGGTGATCGCGTCGGAGGACGGCGGCAAGAGCTTCGCCAACGCCGCCGGCGCTAGCCATGGCGACTGGCACGACGTGTGGATCAACCCGACCAACAGCAAGGAAATGGTCGGCGCCGACGACGGCGGGCTGTGGTTCAGCCACGACGGCGCCAACAAATGGTGGAAGGGCTATAATCTCCCGATCAGCCAATTCTATCACGTCAGCGTCGACGATCGCGATCCGTACCAGGTCTACGGCGGGTTGCAGGACAATTCGAGCTGGGTCGGCGATCAGGAATATCCCGGCGGAATCACCAACTCCCGCTGGGAGAATCTCTATGGCGGCGACGGCATGTGGACCTTTTCCGATCCGACCGATCCCGACTATGTCTATGCCGAATATCAGGGCGGGACGATCGCGCGGATCAACCGCAAGACCCATGACGGTCCCTCGATCCAGCCGTTGGCCGGTTACAAGGAGAAATTGCGTTTCAACTGGAACACGCCGATCGCGCTGTCGCCCAACGATAAGACCGCGCTCTACATCGGCTCGCAGTTCCTGTTCCGCAGCCGCGACCATGGCACGACCTGGGATCGCATCTCGCCCGATCTGACGACCAATGACCCGATGCGCCAGAAGCAGGAGCAGTCGGGCGGGATCACCGTCGACAATAGTGCGGCTGAGACCAATGCGACCATTTATTCGATCTCCGAAAGCCCGGTCGCGGCGGGCCTGATCTGGGTCGGGACCGACGATGGCAACGTCCAGCTGACCCGCGACAGCGGTGCGCATTGGACCGATCTCACGCGCAACCTGCGCGTCGCCGGAGGCAGCTGGGTATCGTGGATCGAGGCAAGTCGGACTGACCCGGCCGTGGCCTATGCCGCGATCGATCGCCACACCTACGGCGATTTCACGCCGTATGTCCTCCGCACCGCCGATTATGGCCGCAGCTGGCAGCCGATCGTTGGCGCGAAGACGACCTCTGTGACTGGCTATGCCTGGGTCATCAAGGAAGATCCCAAGAGTGCGAATAACCTCTACCTCGGCACCGAGAAGGGCCTGTTCGCGTCGCTTGATCGCGGCGCGACCTGGGCCCGGTTCCGTCCGACCGGCTTCCCCGACGTGGCGGTGCGCGACATCGCCTTCCAGACTCGCGACGACGACATGGTCCTGGCGACTCACGGGCGCGGTATCTGGATCGTCGACGATATTTCGCCATTGCGCCGGCTCGACCGCGCCACGCTCGCCAGCGATCTCAAGCTGATCCCGTCGCGTCCGGTCGAACAGCGTATCCGCGGCAACGGCGGATGGGCGGAGGGCGACGCCATGTACGCCGGGCAGAACCCGCCGGCCGGTGCGCAGATCAGTTACTATCAGCGTACCCGCCACGTCATCGGCCGGATGAAGGTCGAGGTTCTCGACCCCAACGGCGCGCTGGTCGACGAGCTGCCCGCCTCACGGCGCAAGGGGCTCAACCGGATCAGCTGGTCGATGCTGACCAAACCGCCCCAAGTGCCGCCGGCTGCCTCGATCGCCGGTTCCTCGATCCAGGGCCAGCGGGTGATGCTTGGCCGTTATACCGTGCGGATCACCAAGAACGGCGTTGCCCAGACGATGCCACTCGACGTGGTCTTCGATCGGCGCGCGACCTACACGCTGGCCGACCGCAAGGCGCAATATGACGCGGCCGAGCGGACCAAGGCGCTGTTCGCCCGCATGAGCACGCTTGCGGCCAAGATTGCTTCGGTGCGCGAGGGCGCGGAGAAAATCGCCGACGATCGGACCGCGCCGCCGTCAACCCGGGCACTGGCCGAGAAAGTCGCGGCGCGCGGCGATGTGCTGCGCAAGGAGATCGCCGCGACCACCGAAGGCGGGGCGATCACCGGCGAAGAGCGGCTTCGCGAACATGCCGACACCGCTTACGGTGCCATTACGGGCAGCGAGGGTGCGCCGACCAATTATCAGATTGCCCGGGTCGCGGCACTCGAGCGTGAACTGACGGATGTCGAAGGTGATTTCGCCGCGCTTCAGGCGAACGATCTCAAGGCGTTGAACGGGGCACTGCAACGCGACGGCAAGCCGGTGATCGACATCGCCGCCGTCAGCTTCGACCTCGACGACGCGCGTGGCGGACCGATCAATGCGCTCGCCTCGGGCCTGCTCGGCACGCGGTTCCTCGGCAACGCCGCGACCCTGCTCTTCGCGGCTGAACGGGACTGATGTTCGCATAAATTGCGTATTGTCGGTACTTGTGCGGAAGCATGCGATGCAAACGCGCGTTCGACTCCCCATGTGGGCGGCATGGCTGAATTGATCGTCTGGCACGATGGCGCGTGCCCTCTTTGCCGCCGCGAAATCGCGCTCATGCGTCGGCTTGACCGGACAGGCTCGATCCGTTTCGTCGATGCGACGCGAGACGATATTGCGTGCCCGGTCGATCGAGCTGATCTGCTGGCGCGCTTTCATGTCAGCGAGGACGGACTGGTGCTGTCGGGCGCGGCCGCCTTTGGGGCAATGTGGCGCGCGGTGCCGTTGCTGCGACCGCTTGGACTCGCGGCACGGCGGCCCTGGGTGCTGGCCCTGCTGGAGCGCGGCTATCTCGGATTCCTGCGCATTCGGTCCCGGCTGCAGCGCCTCGCCGCGCGCGGAGGTAATCGCGGCTGGTGATGGCGTGAGCGACGATATCCCCCGCGATCAGCCCGATCCCAAGGGCCGCGCAGTGCCTAGCGGCCGGCTATCACGCTTCGGCCATTTCGGCCGGCTGGCGGGAGGCATTGCTGGCGGTATGCTCGCCGAAGGCGCGCGGCGCATTGCCGATGGCGAGCGCCCACGGATGCGCGACATGCTGTTGACGCCCGGCAATTTCGGGCGGCTCGCCGACCGCCTATCGCACTTGCGCGGCGCGGCGATGAAGCTGGGCCAGATGATCTCGATGGACGCTGGCGACATGTTGACACCCGAGCTAGCCGAGATCATGGCGCGGCTCAGGCAGAACGCGCACCATATGCCGCCACAACAGCTGCAACAGGTGCTTGCGGCGGAATGGGGCAAGGACTGGCGGACGCGTTTCGCCCGTTTCGACGCGACCCCGATCGCCGCGGCCTCGATTGGCCAAGTCCACCGCGCACTGACCCGCGACGGGCGCGATCTTGCGATCAAGGTGCAATATCCGGGCGTCGGTCAGAGCATCGCTGCCGATGTCGACAACGTTGCGACCCTGTTGCGCGTATCGGCGCTACTGCCCCGCGAACTCGAAATCGCGCCGCTACTCGCCGAGGCCAAACGCCAGCTTGCCGACGAAGCCGATTACATCCGCGAGGGCGAACAGATGACGTTGTTCGCCGGATTGCTGCACGATGCACCCGACTATGTCGTCCCGACGCTCGATCGCGAATTCACGACCCCGCAGGTCCTCGCGATGAGCTTCGTCGCGGGGCGGCCCATCGAAACACTGATCGACGCGCCGCAGGACGTGCGCGACAGGGTAACGCGGTCGCTGATCGCTTTGGTACTGCGCGAGCTGTTCGAATTCGGGATCATGCAGACCGATCCCAATTTCGCCAATTATCGCTACCAGCCCGACACCGGGCGGCTGGTCCTGCTCGATTTCGGGGCGGCAAGGCCGGTCGAGCCCGCGACCGTCGAGGCATATCGCGGCTTGCTTCGGGCCGGCATCCATGGCGACCGCACCGCCGCACGGTCTGCGGCGCTCGCCGCGGGTTTTCTGGGGCAAGGCGCGATTGCGCGGCACGGCGAGCGCATCGACCGGATGATCGATGTGATCGTCGGCGAGATGGGCCGCGCCGGGCCGTTCGACTTTGGTGACCGCAGCTTCGTCGAGGTGCTGCGTGACGAAGGCAGGGAGGTCGCGGCGGACCAGGCGACCTGGCATATCCCGCCCGCCGACATCCTGTTCGTTCAGCGCAAGATCAGCGGCACTGCGCTGCTTGCGGCCAGGATGAAGGCGCGGGTCGATGTCCACTCGATGGTCGAACGATATTTATGGGCGGCCATTTGACACTTGATGCGGGGTGGGCTCCCCGATGCTCGAGCGCAAGGTGGCTCAAAGCCCGTATTGGCTGCGCTTCTTGCCGATGGCACCGCCGTCACGCGGAAGAGTGACGCCCGCCTATCTCCCAAGAGCAGCTCTCGAAATATTCTTCCGCTTCACAGACCTGCTTCACTCAAGGAATAATCATGACCGACCCCGTACACGACATCGTTGACACGGCCGTTGCCGCCGG
>NZ_JANMWY010000111.1:0-13196 GCF_031380695.1 Sphingomonas sp.
CTTGAACTCGAACCCCGCGAGATGCCCGATCGGCTCCGGCCCGACGCTGACCTCGCCATCGCTCGCCACCGTCACCGGCAGCGCATCGGCCCCGCGCGCGCCGATGTCGCGCACCAGCACCGCCGTCCGCCGGTCGACGAAGCGTTGGGTCAGCGCCGCGTGGAGCGCGTCCGACAATCGCCCTTCGACCGTCCTGGTCCGCTCGGCGCCCTTCGCCGGGTCGGCCAGCCAGTCGCCGCGCTGAGCAATATAGGCCCAGCTCCGGATCCCCGCGAGCCGGTCGGCGATAGCCTCGATATCCCCCGCGACATTGTCGAGCCGGGTGACCTCGGCGGCGAACCACTCGTACGGGATGTGGCCGCCCTCGCCGACATAGGAGAAGATCCGCCGCACCATCCGCGCATGGTGCATCGGCCCGACCTTGCGGAAATCGGGCAGCCCGCACGCCGCCCACAGGCTGCGCGCCTGCCGCCCCTTGCGCGCGGCAATGGCGGGGTCCTCGGCGATCCCCTTGAGCACCGTCAGGTCGATGGCGACCGGCGCCGCGCGCAGCAACGGATCGCCGCTAGGTTCCTCGAGACTGGCGATCAGCGCGCGGACGTCGGTGAAGTCGAGCTCCGGATTGCGCCAGTACAGATGATCGAGCGGGCGGAAGCGATGTTCCTCGATCGCCTCGATCTCCTCCTCGCTGAATGCCGGGCCCTTCTCCCCGCCCAGCCCGAGCGTCCCGAACGTGCCGTCCTTCTGGTGCCGCCCCGCCCGCCCGGCGATCTGCGCCATTTCGGCGATCGTCAGCCGCCGGTCGCGCTTGCCGTCGAACTTCTCCAACCCGGCGAACGCCACGTGCGTGACATCCATGTTGAGCCCCATGCCGATGGCGTCGGTCGCAACCAGGTAATCGACTTCGCCGCGCTGGAACATCGCCACCTGGGCGTTGCGCGTGGCCGGCGACAGCGAACCCATCACCACCGCCGCCCCGCCCTTGAAACGGCGCAGCATCTCGGCCAGCGCATAGACCTGCTCGGCCGAGAAGGCGACGATCGCCGAGCGCGGCGGCAGCCGGGTCAACTTGGCCGAACCGGCATAGCGCAGCGTCGAGAAGCGCGGTCGGGTGATGATCTCCGCTTCGGGCAGCAGCTTGCGCACCAGCGGCTTCAGACTCTCCGACCCCAGGATCAGCGTCTCCTCGCGTCCCCGCGCGCGCAGCATCCGGTCGGTGAACACGTGCCCCCGCTCGGGATCGATCCCGAGCTGCGCCTCATCGATCGCGGCAAAGGCGAAATCGCGCGGCACGCCGCCCTCGGCCGGTTCCTCGATCCCGCTCGGGACCGGCATGCTTTCCGCCGTGGTCAGGAAATAGCGCGCCTTGGGCGGCACGATCCGCTCCTCGCCGGTCAGCAGCGCGACCGACGCCGCACCCTTAACCGCCACGACCCGATCATAAACCTCGCGCGCCAGCAACCGCAGCGGGAAACCGATCACCCCGCTCGAATGCGCGCACATCCGCTCGATCGCGAGATGGGTCTTGCCCGTGTTGGTCGGCCCGAGAATGGCCCGGACGACCCCGTCACCACGCCTACTCATGGCGATGAATGTGGCACCTCGGCGGCGAAGTGCAAGCGTCATTCGTCCCGCGTGCGAAACCGATTTAATTTGACATTAACCACTGACCTTCAGGACAATCGCGACCTTGGAGGAGTCGCTTGGCTCCGGGGCACGGGGGTGCACGCATGCTGGCGCGACACGACGGGCCGATGGGACGCGGGGCGGCAGGGGTGCCGCACGCGCTTGTCGCGCGCGCGCCGTCAGGCTTTGGCGCGCGTCGGCCGGGCGTGACCGGCAAGCAGGGTTGGCGCGACATCGACATGACCGTCGACCTTGCCCAGGATTTCTTCTCTCGTCGCTGGTGGCGCGGCCTGTTCACGCTCAGCGCCCTGACCGTCGCCACCGCCCTGCTCGCCCCCGGCTTCGCCCCCCTCCCCGGCGGTCGCCCGGCGATGGTCGGCGAGGCGGAAGAAACCCAATTCGTCGCCGCCGGCGTCGGCTCGCTCGCCGAGGGCAGCGACAGTGGCATCGCCATGGCGCCGAACGCCGCCGTCGAGCCACTGACCAGCGCCCCCGAACGACCGACGCTCGACCTGTTCGCGCGCATCGCCCCGGGCGATAATCTCGCCCGCCTGCTGACCCGCCTCGGCGCCAGCTATGGCGACGCTGGCCGCGCCCAGTCGCTCGTTCCCGGCGCCATCGCGCCGGGCACCAGCATCTCGATCACGCTCGGGCGCAAGAATGGCGATGTCCGCCCGGTCGAGCGCATCGCCTTCCGCGCCGGGCTCGACAGCGAACTCGTCATCCGCGCTACGCCGTCCGGCCTGCAAGTCCAGCGCCTGGGCATCGCCGTCGACGCCACGCCGCTGCGCATTCGCGGCCGGGTCGGCGACGGCATGTACTGGTCGCTCCGCGCTGCCGGCGTTACGCCGCAGACTGCCGAGGAGTATCTCAAGGCGCTGTCCGGCCAGATCGACGTCGGCAGTCAGATTTCACCCGACGACCGCTTCGACCTGGTCGTCGCCAACCGCCGCGCCGCGACCGGCGAGAACGAGGCCGGGTCCCTGCTCTACGCCGGCATCGACCGCGCCGGATCGACTGCGCTGCAGCTCGTCAAATGGACCGTCGCCGGCCAGACCCGCTGGTTCGAGGCATCGGGCGTCGGCCAGCAGACCAGCGGCATGATCTGGCCAGTCAATGCCCCGATCACCTCGGGCTTCGGCGAACGCTTTCATCCCATCCTACACTTCGTCCGCATGCACAGGGGGATTGATTTCGGCGCTCATTGGGGCACGCCGATCGTCGCTGCCGCCGACGGCCAGGTCGAACGCGCCGGCTGGTCCGGCGGCTATGGCGAGCAGGTCCGCCTCGCCCACGCCGGCGGAATCGAGACCAGCTACAGCCACATGAGCCGCATCGTCGTCGGCCCGGGCAGCCCCGTGCGCCAGGGCCAGCTGATCGGCTATTCGGGCAGCAGCGGCCTGTCGACCGGCCCCCACCTCCACTACGAAGTGATGCGCGGCGGCCAGGCGATCAACCCGATGGGCGTCCGCTTCATCAACCGCAGCATCCTCGAAGGCCCCGCACTGGCCGCGTTTCAGGCGCGGCTAAAGGCATTGTTGAGCGTGGGGCGGGGATAACGATCCAGATCGAACGACTGCTAACCGTGCGTAGCATCAACTTTTTGACCTGCAGCTGGCCAGTGAGCGCTGGATCGGTCTCGTTACCGTGAATCACTGTGAAGATACGCGCGACTTGCTGTCGTGCTCGGCCGTCCCCCGGACGGCCTGCGCGCGACGCTTACCTTCCGTGCCCGCGCCAGCGCTGGATCGTGCGGGCAATGATGTCGGCCTCGCCGCCACTTTCGCGCCACGATGCCGCGAAACTCGGGTCGCTCGAGGCCGGGCGCTTCTCGGGCTCGAGGTCGTCGAACCGCACCCGGATCGGGATCGCGACGCCCTCACCGCAGACAATGCATTCGCGGTTGCGCAGCGCCGGGATGGCGTCGAGGAAACCGCGCGCGCCTTCGGGCATCGCGGCGCGAACGCACGCCTGATCTCGATCATTGTTCAAACGCATGGCGATGATCGTGCCGCACTGCGACAGCACACCTTCGGCCAGATCCGACGGCCGCTGCGTGATCAGGCCCAGCGACACGCCATATTTGCGACCCTCCTTGGCGATCCGCTCGAGGATCTTGCGCACCGCCTGGCCCTTGGCACTGTCGTCCTTGGGCACGTAGCGGTGCGCTTCCTCGCACACCAGCAGCAGCGGCCGCTGCGCTTCGGTCCGCGACCAGATGGCATAGTCGAACACCATCCGCGCCAGCACCGAGACGACCACCGACGTGACGTCGGACGGTACACCCGACACGTCGACGATCGAGATCGGCTTGCCCTGCGCCGGCAGGCGGAACAGCTTGGCGATGAAGCCCGCCATCGAATCGGTCACCAGCATCCCCGAGAACATGAACGTGTAGCGCGGGTCGGACTTGAGCTCATCGAGCTTGGTCTTGAGCCGCTGGAACGGCAGCGTGTCGCCGGCCCGGTCGAGCTTGCCCATCTCGTTGACCAGGATCGTGTTGAGGTCGGACAACAGATAGGGCAGCGGCGAATCGACCGTGACCTTGGTATATTGCTCGGCCGACTTGCCCTTGGTGCGCGCGCCCAGCAGGCACTTGGCGAGGATGTCGGCGTCGCGCTGCCGCTCGGCCCCGTCGGTGGTCAGCAGCACTTCGCAATGTTCTTCGAAGTTCATCAGCCAATAGGGCAGCTGGAGGTTGTCGACGTTGAACAGCTCGCCACAATTCTTGAACGCCGCCGAATATTCGCCGTGGGGGTCGATCATCACGATGTGCCCCTCGGGGCTCAGCTGCGAAATGCGGTGGAGGATCAGCGCGACCGAGGTCGACTTGCCGGTGCCGGTCGATCCCAGGATGGCGAAATGCTTCGACAGCATCGGATCGACGTACAGCGCGCCGCGAATGTCGTCGGTCGGATAGACCGTGCCGATCTCGATATGGGGGCTGTCGTCGGCGGCGAAGATGCCGCGCATGTCGTCGGTCGATACCGGCATCACTTCGGCGCCGGGGATCGGGTAGCGGGTAACGCCGCGGCGAAAATCGACGAGCCGCCCGCCGGGTCCCGACCTGCCTTCGCCCAGGAAGTCGACGTTGGCCACGACCTCGCCCTGCTCGCCGACCTTCAGCGTGCGAACGTTGGCGATCAGCCACGCCCCGGCGACCTGCATCTTGACCTGGCTCCCGACTTGGCCGGACATCGCCAGCGACGGATCGGGATTGGTGGCCAGCAGGTCGAGCGACGACACGTCCATTACGACCTGCGAGCCCGATCCGGCGATCTCAATGACCCGGCCGATCGCGGGTTGAACGCCGGCGCTCTGGCGCGGTGCGGGTGAGTTCGCATTCTCGGCCGATTCGGTCTCGCCGTAGCTCGTCATTTCATCGAGGAACTGCTTAAGGCTCGAATTGTCGTCCATGCGCTTGGCCCACCTTGTCAATCGATGAGCGAGGGGTATCCGCGCAGGGTTAAGATAGGGTTAGGTGCGTTGTTCTCGGTGGAAGTGCTGTGCCAGCCCTTCTTCGCAACATCACGCCCTTCGCCTGAACAGCATCGCCGCCGCCCAGCCCAGCCCGAGCGACATGATCATCGCGGCGAGGCCATAGAAGAAGGCGTGGCGACGCGCGACCAGCGCGACATAGCGTTCGAACCCCGACTTGCCGATGTGCACGTCGCGCGTCGCGGCGGCGGTCACCCGACCCTGGTCGATCAGGAAGGTCTCGGCAGTATAGGTTCCGACCGGCACCTGGCTGGGGATGGAGATGGCGGCGCGATACAGCACCCCGCCGCTGACTTCGACACCATGTGGGTTCTCGGCGAACAGGCCCTGGCGCTTGCGCAGGTCGAGCAGCCCGGCTTCGAAGCGTTTTTCCTTGTCCGGCAGCGCCCCGCCACCCGGCGACAGCTGCAGGTTGCGCACCCCCAGCTCGTAAATGGCGGCCGTGCGGGCATCGACCAGCGCAGTGATCGGCCGCGACGAGGCGACCGAGTAGAAACTCGGCGCGGAGCGGAAGCGGCTGGAGTCGGCATTCATCCAGATGCCGGCAATCTTCTGCTTTTCGCGCAGCAGGATCGCCTGGTCGGGTCCGCGCAACACGACGACGATGTCCGCCGACCGCTCGGGCACTCGCCCGCCGGGATAGAGGATCGCGCCGAACAGCAGCAATTGCGCGCCGGTGAAGCTGGTGCGGATCTGGATCTGCCGCGCCGACACGTCCGGCACCAGGTCGGGCTTGGCCGCGCCAATCAGCAGCAGCGCCAGCAGGGTCGCTGCGCTGCGCCTCCCGGTCGCTGGCCTCACAACAGCTCGATCCCGTAAATCTCGTCGGGACGCCAGGTCAGGCCAAGCAGCATCCGCAGCGCGACCAGCAGGATGATCACCGCCAGCGCCAGCCGCAGCAGGTCGGGCTTCAACCGGGTTGCCAGATGGGCGCCATATTGCGCCCCGACGACGCCGCCGACGAGCAGCAGCGCGGCAAGCAATATGTCGACCGCGCCACTGGTCAGCGCCTGGATCAGTGTCGTCGCCGCGCTGACCGCCAGGATCATCAGCAAGCTGGTCCCGACGACGACGCGCGCCGCCATCCGCAGCAGATAGATCATAGCCGGAACCAGAATGAACCCGCCGCCGACCCCGAGCAGTACCGTCATCATCCCCGCCACGAACCCGAGGGCGGCCGGCGCGAGCGGCGAAATATAGAGGCCCGACGCGGCGAAGCGGGCGCGCAGCGGCAGGCTCGCCACCCACCGGTTATGCCGCGCCTTCACTTTCACTTCGGCCCGTGTCACCCAGCCGAGCGCGATCACCGCGTCCTTGAGCATCAGCAGCCCGATCGACCCGAGCAGCAGGACGTAGAGAAAACCGACCACCAGGTCGACCTGGCCGCTGGTCTGGAGCAGGCGGAACAGCCCCGCCCCGGCGATGCTGCCGAACAGGCCGCCGGCGATCATCACCAGCCCCATCTTCACGTCGACCCCGCCGCGCCGCCAATGGGCCATCGCCCCCGACACGCTGGCCCCGGTGATCTGGGTCGTGGCCGAAGCGACCGCGACGGTCGGCGGGATGCCATAGAAGATCAGCAGCGGTGTCGTGAGGAAGCCGCCACCGACTCCGAACAGACCCGACAACAGCCCGACCAGCGTCCCCAGCGCGATGATCAGCAGCGCGTTGACCGACATGCCGGCGATGGGGAGGTAGATATACATGCCCGCCCGACGTTAAGCGGAAACGCGCGCCCGCGCCAAGCGCGTCTGTTGTTGCGAAGAACTGTGCCAGCCGCCCTACTCCTCCAAAAACGCCTAGAAATCCCCAGCGATGGTCACTGCTGGTCCCGACGAGGGCGACGCCGTCCCGACCAGCCGCTGGCGATAGTCGATGTTGACCCGCATCGACTTCATCATGCGGATCGACAGGCGTGGGCCGGCGTCCAGCCGGTAGAGGTGCGGCTGCGCCCCGCCCCACATGCCGAACCCGCCCGAAATCCGCCCCCACAGCGGGTGGAGCAGGGTAAACGCGCCGTCGCCGAACAGCGCCCGGTCGCGAATGCCGACGACCCCGGCCTGGGCATAGGCGTCGAGCCGGAAGTCGTAGGGCATCGGCCGGTCCCACAGCCCGCCTTCGACGAACAGCGCGAAGTCATTGCGGCCGCCGGCCCGGCCGAAACGCTGGCGCCGCTCGGCAGTGACCGAGAAGGGAATGTTCAGCCACGGTTGATAGCGCACGCCTGCCGCCACTTCGCCGCCGCGCGCGCCGCCCAGCGGCGTACTGGTCCGCAAGCTGGCGGCGACGTGCGGCGTGACCCAATAGCTCAGCCGCGCCCCGGCCTGGCTTCCGCCCAGCGTCCCGCTGCTCGCGGCGAGGCTGTTGGCCCCCAGGATATCGCCCGGCTTGCCGCGCAGCAGTGCCCAGCTCGACAGCTCGAGCCGCCGACTATGCCGGACCATCGGCGGAGCGGTGGGATCGGCGGCGAACGTCGGGCGCACCGGCACGCCCGCCATCTCGGCAGAAGCGACCCGCGCCGGCGGCAGTTCGGTGGTCAGCGGCAGGGAGGCATAATGCACCCGGCGCGGCGGCGGCATGTCGATCGGTTCGTCTAACTGGGCCGGTCGCACCCGCGCCGCCGACTGGCCATAGGCGCGCGCCCGCTGATAGACGGGATAGGGGACGTAGTAGGTCGGCTGCGGCGCATATTGCGGTCGCGGGGCAGGCATCCCCATCGTCGCGGGCGCAGCGACCGCTTCTGCACTGCCTTGCGCACCGGCCTGCCCGTCGCCCGGCGGCGGCGAGTCGATCGGGGCAAACTCGGTCGGCTCGATCGGCGGGATGACCGTCGCGTGGACCGCTTCGCTCGGCACCGGCCGGTCGAGCGCCAGCGCCTCGGTCCCCGGAATCATTCCCAGGCTGACTGCCCGCACCCCCGCCCAGCCGAGCACCGCGACCCCAAGAAACCGGATCGAGGCGGTCACGCGCCCAGTTCCCGCGGGAAGATGTGGCTGGTCTTGTCCCATTGGCGCGGACCGGTCGTGCCATGCAAAGTGATCGCCCGGCGCACCGCCAGGATCGCGATGACGTTCGCCACCAGCAAGCGCGGCACCGACAGCAGGCCTTGCCAGAAACCGTAAGCCGCGGTCGTGAACAATGCCCGCACCAGCATCCGCCACGTCAACAGCAGCGCATTGAGCTGCAACAACACCATCAGCTTCGGCCCGACACTCGGCGCGATCGGGGCGCCCAGCGCATGGGCCAGCGCCAGCTGCACCCACAGCAGCGCGGCCGCATAGCCCGCGACCATCAGCAGCGCGGCGAACGGCCCGCGCCGGTCGCGCATCCGCATCCATCGCTCGCCCAGCCCGCCGCGCCAGCCCAGCCGCTCCCACCCCGACAAGGCAATGCCGCCGATCCAGCGCGCCTTTTGCCGAACGGCGGCATCCAGCGTCGTCGGAAAGTGGCCGCGAGTCGCCACTGCCGACCGGTCGCCGGGATTGGCCGGCATCCGCACGAACATCGTCTTGAGCCCCATTGCGCCGAGCCGCAGCCCGATCTCATAATCCTCGGTCATGCTATCCGGCTCGAACGGCAGGCCGTCGTTCGTCTCGGCCAGCCGGTCGATCGCGTCACGCCGGATGGCACAGCCGACCCCCGCGAGCGGCACCGCCGCGCCGACTGCCTCGCGCACCACCAGTTCCTTGCCGTGGCTCTCGGCGAACTCGTCGCCATAATGACCGGCGATCCAGCGGCTGTGCGGATCGGGCAGGGGCACGACCGGCAACTGCAGCGCCGCGACCCGCTCGATCAGCGTCTCGAAGATCTTCAGCTCGGCCGGATGGACGACGTCCTCGGCATCGTGGAGGACGATCGCCCGCGATCGCCCCAACCGCGCTTCCTCGATCCGCAGTGCGGCGAACAGATGGTTGAGGCAATCGGCCTTGGTCGTCGGCCCGTCGTGCGGCAGCTCGACCGCGATGACGCGGGGATCGTCGATCAGGCTGATCGCCGCGCCGGTCGACGGGTCGTTGGGATAATGGCCGACGAACAGCCGGTAATTGCCCTTGCCGAAGCGGTTGAGGGTCGTGCGCAGCATCGGCGCGATGACCGCGCTTTCGTCCCACGCCGGAATGAACACCGCCAGCCAGCCGGGCGTCGCGGGCGCACCGAGGGTCTGGGCGAAGGCGCGGGGAAAGCGGCTGTACACCGTCGCGCCACGCCACAGTCGCCGGGCGATATAGATCAGGTCGACCGCGAGATCGTCGAGCGCGAAGAGCAGAAAGCCGGCACCGGCGAACAGGGCCAGCTCCTCGGCCAGCGCAACGATAATCGACGTTCCGCTCACGACGCTCGCCGGGCGAGATCGATCATCGTCGTGCAGCTGCGGCGTGTGATGGCCCGAATCATGAAACCTCTGATTTCAAGTCCGAGCACCGTGATCATGTCACAGCGTCGCAGCAGCAGCAAGCGGCAGCAGCAACCGGCGACGGAACTTGATCGCCGCTGCCTCATTTACCATCTCGTAACGCTCTTGCAGCTATGTCGGGCGGTGCATTTCGCTTAGGGATAGCCTGCACCATGATCGTCGCCGTTCGCCAACACTTGCACGCCCGGTCGGTGACGATGCTGATGGCGATCGAGAATCGCCTGCCGCGGATCATGAACTGGTGGCTGGCCCTGGCGCTCGCCGCCTGCGCGCTGCGGGTCGTAACCAGTCCGCTCGGTGGCCACGCGCCTGACCTCGCGATGATCCTGCCCTACCTTCTGCTGACCATCGCGCCGTTGCTGTCGATGGGGCTGGCCCTGCGCTGGTTCACCGATGGCGATCGCCTGGCGCAACCGGTCACCCGGCTGGCCCGCATCGGTCGCTGGCGCAGCGTCGATGTGGCCGAGGCGCGGACCAGTCCCCTCTACGGTACCAGCGGGCTGATGGTCTCGCTATTGCTCGGCATGCTCCTCAACGTGCCGGTGCGCGCCGCCGAATATCTCGCCGCTATGCCCGCCCTGCTCGGCCCGGTGCCGCACTGGCTAAGCGTGCTCCACCTGATGATGACGCTCGACGTCGTGCTGCTGTCCAGCCTCTACGTCGTCGCGTTCGTCGCGGCACTGCGCCGGGTCCCCCTTTTCCCCCGCCTGCTTGCGGTGATCTGGATGATCGACCTCGCCATGCAGCTCGGCATCGCCCAGGCAGTGACCGCCGCGGGCGATCTGCCGCGCAATGTCGCCGGCGTGCTGAACAGCCTGCTCGACGGTAATGTGAAGAAGGTGCTGATCAGCGTCGCACTGTGGACGCCCTATCTGCTGCTGTCGCAGCGGGTGAACATCACCTTCCGCCGCCGCCTGCCGGCCTAGCCCCGGACGATCCCGCGACTCGGCCCGCTTCAGCAGCGAAAAGCGGCCGATTGGCCCGATTCTCGGGCGCCCCAAACACCCGGATTTGTGGCATAAACGCTTCAATTCGTGCGAAAATGGGACAGAAATTAACGCCTTGGCGATCGGTGGCGATGCTCCGCCTGGAAGCGTTAATCGGGTAACCTCAATACGTTAAATAGTAAATTAACCACGCCAGGATGTTAACGGGTGTTAAATCGGCTTGCTTGACAAGCTCTTAACCCAAGCGCAGCCGATGAGCAGCTGAGCGGTCGTTGACCTGCCCATCTGCGTGCCGGACAACCGTGTATTTGGTCGTATCGCCGGCTCCCACGAAGGACATGTTCGACGTTGCGCGATGCATGCGGCTGGAGGACCGGGACGGGTTCCTCCAGTCACACAGAGCATAGGGGACTTTAACATGACGAAATTCATCAACCTGCTGAAGAATGACTCGGGCGCCGCTGCGGCCGAATATGCGCTGATCCTCGCCATCGTCGGTGCGGCCATCGCGATCGCTGCCCTGACCCTCGGGTCGGCGGTCGCCAACTCGATGAACCGGGCCAGCACCTGCATCAGCACTAACCCGCCGACCACCGCCGCCTGTCAATAAGGTCGATCGGCACGTCTTCTGTATAAGGAATTAACTATGAATAAGCTGCTGAACATGCTGCGCGACGATTCGGGTGCCGCGGCGGCCGAATATGCGCTGATCCTCGCCATCGTCGGCGCGGCCATCGCGATCGCTGCCCTGACCCTCGGCTCGGCGGTTGCTAACTCGATGAACCGGGCCAGCAACTGCATCAAGGCTTCGCCGCCAACTACTGCGGCCTGCCAGTAACGCCTACCCGACGGGCGGTGTTACGGTGCCGCCCGTCGGTCTCGACCCAAAACAAAGTGTCGTGTAAACGACGGATATTGATGCTAGACAGGTTCTAGAACCGCGCTGGGGGGTGCATGCGATGTTGAGACGGCAATCGATGATCGCGCTGGGAGTGGCCATCCTGTTGGGCCTCGTGGCGGTTTATCTCGCCAACGTCTTTCTAAACGTGCGCGAAAGCCAGCTCAACAGCTCGCCCACCGGCACAACCAAAGTCGCGGTCGCGTCGGTGCCGCTATCCTACGGCACGGCGATCACGCCGGACAAGATCAAGTTCGTCGACTATCCCAGCGCGACGATGCCGCCCGGCACTTATCGCACGGTTGCCGACCTCCTGCCGCTCGGCAAGCAGCGCATTGCGCTCCGCCCGATCGAAATCAATCAGCCCTTGCTCTCCTCCGACATGACCGGCGAGGGCCAGAATGCGTCGATCGCCGCGCTGCTGCCCGACGGCATGCGCGCCACCTCGGTCCGCATCAACGACGTCTCCGGCGTGGCCGGCTTCGTCAAGCCCAACGATACGGTCGACATCCTGATCACGCGCCAGCCGATCGGTGACGATCGCGTTGGCCAGGTAACCGACGTGCTGCTGCAGAATGTCCGCGTGATTGCGATGGATCAGGACGCCCAGGGTAAGGACGGCCAGCCGGTCGTCTCGCGCACCGCGACGCTCGAAGTGTCGCCGGTCGACGCGCAGAAGCTGACGCTGGGCCAGCAGCTCGGGACGCTCAGCCTGGTGCTGCGCAAGCCCGGCGCCGAGCAGAATATCCCGAATGTCGAGACCATCAGTCTCAATGACCTGCGCTACAATCTGTACGGCAGCACCGTCGGACCGCACCCGGCCACGACCGCGCTGCCGCCGATGCCGTCTGGCGCTCCGGTCCCGGTCCGCCGCGTCGCCGTGTCGCGTCCGCGTCCGGTCGTCATCAGGCGGGCACCGTCCTCGACCAAGGTCGAAGTGATGCGCGGCACGACCAGCAGCACATATGAGGTGGGGAACAATGGCCGCTAAACGCTTTATGGGGGCGGCGCTGGCCGCGATGCTCGCCGGCGGGATGGCAACATCCGCAGCGGCCCAGATCACCGTCGTCAGCGACGGCGACGGCGTCCGCGCCGGCGAGTTGCAGGTGCCGGTCAGCAAGAGCCAGGTGCTCCGCGTCGACCGCGCCTATGGCAAGGCGCTGATCGGCAATCCCGACATCGCCGACGTCCTCCCGCTGACCGATCATTCGCTTTATGTGCTCGGCAAGAAGGCCGGAACGACCAGCCTGACCCTCTACGACCGGCGCAACAATCTGATCGCCGTCGTCGATGTGGCGGTTGGTCCCGACGTCATCGGCCTGCGCCGCCAATTGTCCGAACTGATGCCCGGCGACAAGGTCGGCGCGCGCATCTCCAACGATTCGATCATCCTTGACGGGATCGTCTCGTCGGGCCCGGCCGCCGACCGCGCAATGCAGCTCGCCTCGACCTACGCGGCGGGCAAGGTCGTCAACATGATGTCGATCGGATCGTCGCAGCAGGTCATGCTGGAGGTGCGTTTCTCCGAAGTGAAGCGCTCGGCGCTGAAGCAGATCGGCGTCGGCATGTTCGTCAACGGCGGCAATAATAATTTCGGCGGCGTCAGCGGCAATGGCGCCAGCCTGACCCCCAATTCGACCGGGCAGGGAATCCTCCAGCTGGGCTCGATCGCCGACTCCTTCGGCATCCTTTCGCGCACCTTCAAGATTCTCGGCGGCAACGTCTCCGGGGCGCTCGACGCGCTGGAGACCAAGGGCGCGGTGACCACGCTGGCCGAACCGACACTGATTGCCTTGTCGGGTGAAACCGCGAGTTT
>NZ_JANMWY010000166.1:0-17572 GCF_031380695.1 Sphingomonas sp.
CCCGACGACTTCGGGCGATCCGCCGCTCTCCTGCGCGTGGCGCAGTTCGCGATACATTTTCCACGCGACGAACAGTAAGAGGAGTCCGCCGGCAAGGATGAGCCCGACGATTTGCAGCAACTGAGTGACGGCCAAGGCGAACATGATCCGCAGGACCAGCGCGGCGGCGACGCCGAGCATGATCACTTTCTTGCGCTGGTCGGCGGGCAGTCCGGCAGCAAGCGCGCCGACGACGATCGCATTGTCGCCAGCAAGAACGATGTCGATCATCAATATTTCGGCAAGCGCCGTCAGGGCCGAAGGGTCAAGCAAAGCGGAGATGTCCATCAAAGCGCTTTGCCCGGCAGAACCGATGATCGCAAGCAGACTGTCAGGCGAAGAAGCTCCGAATGCCCTGGATATGCTCGTCGCCGAGCCAGCCATCGTAGATCATCGTCGAGGCGACATAGAGAATGACGACCAGGCCGATGTAGCTGATCCAGTGGTAACGCTGGACGAGCCGTGCAACGAGGTTCGCGGCAAGGCCCATCAGCAGGACCGAGAAGGTCAGGCCAATGAACAGCAGTGCCGGATTGTCACGCGCGATCGAGGCGACGAGCAGGACATTGTCGAGGCTCATCGACAGGTCGGCGAGGGTGATCTGGATCGCGGCCTTGAGAAAACTTTTCGAAGCGGGCGGGCCCTCGACGGCGGGCGTCGCAGGATCGTCGGCAATGACATTCTTCAATGGGTGAAGCTCGCGGTACATGTTGTACGCGACCCACAACAACAGCAGACCACCCGCGAACAGCAGACCGGTGATCTTCAGCAGCTGCGTCGCGATCAGCGCGAAGCCGATCAGGAACACCAGCGCAATGCTGACCCCCAAAAGGAGGACTTTGCGGCGCTCCTTGTCGGGCAGGCCAGAGGCGATCGTGCCCATAATGACGACATTGTCGCCAGCCATGGTGAGGTCGCCGAGGATGATCTGGCCGAGCTGGGCGAAGCCGGTCGGGGTCAGGATCGAGGCGAAGTTGAGGATGGGGAGCATTGTTTGCTCTTAGCGAAAGGCTGACAAACCGACACGTATAAAGCGTGCCGGATTTACCGGCTCAGCTACTGGTTCATGGAGGCGAAGAAGTCTTCGTTCGACTTGGCGTCCTTCATCTTGTCGAGCAGAAACTGCATGGCGTCGATCGTGCCCATCTGCATGAGGATGCGGCGCAAGACCCACATCTTGCTGAGCGTCGACGGATCGACCAGCAGTTCTTCCTTGCGAGTGCCGGACTTGCCGACGTCCAGCGATGGGAAGATGCGCTTGTCGCTGACCTTGCGGTCGAGGACGATTTCGCTGTTGCCGGTGCCCTTGAACTCTTCGAAGATGACTTCGTCCATCTTCGAGCCGGTATCGATCAGCGCGGTGGCAATGATCGAGAGCGAGCCGCCTTCCTCGATATTGCGCGCGGCGCCGAAAAAGCGCTTGGGACGCTGCAGGGCGTTGGCGTCGACACCGCCGGTCAAGACCTTGCCCGATGACGCGACGACGGTGTTGTAGTCCCGGCCGAGGCGAGTGATCGAATCGAGCAGGATGACGACATCCTTCTTGTGTTCGACGAGGCGCTTGGCCTTTTCGATAACCATTTCAGCGACCTGGACGTGGCGGCTGGCGGGCTCGTCGAAGGTCGATGAAATGACCTCGCCCTTCACGCTGCGCTGCATATCGGTGACTTCTTCGGGGCGTTCGTCGATCAGCAGAACAATCAGAAAGACCTCGGGGTGATTGTCGGTGATCGCCTTGGCGATGTTCTGAAGCAGCACGGTCTTGCCGGTACGCGGCGGGGCGACGATGAGCGCGCGCTGGCCCTTGCCCTGGGGCGAGACGATATCGATGACGCGGGCCGACTTGTCCTTGACGGTCGGATCGAGTGTGTCGAGGCGCAGCTTGCTGTCGGGATAGAGCGGGGTGAGATTGTCGAAGTTGACGCGATGGCGCACCGCTTCGGGATCGTCAAAGTTGATCTGGGTGACGCGGTTCAGGGCGAAGTAGCGCTCGCCGTCCTTGGGCCCGCGGATCTCACCCTCGACGGTGTCGCCGGTGCGCAGGCCGAAGCGGCGAACGAGGTTGGGCGTGACGTAGATGTCGTCGGGGCCCGCAAGATAATTGGCCTCGGGACTGCGCAGAAAACCAAAGCCGTCGTTGAGAACTTCGACCGTGCCCATGCCCATGATCTCGGCCCCGGACTCGGCGCGAATCTTGAGGATCGAGAACATCAGATCTTGCTTGCGCATGGTCGATGCGGCCTCGATGCCCATCTCCTCGGCCATGGCAACGAGTTCGGCGGGGGTGTTTTTCTTGAGGTCTTTGAGGTGCATGTGTGGCTCTATGTTCGGCGCTGCAGGGGAATTCGTCGCGCGACAGGACGCCGCTCGGAGGGGCGCGCACCGACGATTTCATGAAAACAGGCCGGCGCGGCCGAATGATCCGGCCCTAGGTCGCGGTCCTGATCAAGTCAATATGGTGCTGGCCCCACGGATGTGGAGAACCCGCCGTTAAAACGGCTTCACGATGACCAGCACGACGATCAGCGCGGTTGCGATCCCCGGAACTTCGTTGAGCATGCGCAGCGTCTTATTGGCGAGGGGACGCTTGCCGTCGGCGAGCTTGCGGCCATAGCCGCTCAGCCAACCCTGATAGCCGGTCAGCAGCAGGACCAACGCGAGCTTGGCGTTGAACCAATGCTCGGCGAAGGCGCCGATATGCACCGCGAGGAGCAGGCCGAGCAGCCACACGATCAGCATGGCCGGAGTCAGAATGATCGAGCGGACGCGCGACTCGCGCTCGATCCAGGCACGATCCTCGACCGATCCCGCCAGTGTTTCATGATGATAGACGTAGAAGCGCGGCAGCAAGAACAGGCCAGCCATCCAGAAGATGACGAAGGTGACATGGGCCGCCTTGACCCACGGGTAGGCGTTGCCAAGAAAGCCGATCCAGTCGGTCATAGCGGGGCTCGCAGCAGCGCGACGAGCTGTTCGACATGGGCCAGCGGCGTATCCTGCTGGATGCCGTGGCCGAGGTTGAAGATGTGCGGACGAGTGGGAAAGGCGCGGCGGATGCGGTCGACCGCTTCGGTCAGCCGCTCGCCACCGGCGATGAGCACCAGCGGATCGAGATTGCCCTGAACGGGCAGGCTCAGTGGAAGCGACGCATCGGCCCAGGCCGGGTCGACGGTCTCGTCGAGGCCGATCGCGTCGACGCCGGTCCGCTGCGCATAGGCGGCAAGTTTACCCCCGGCACCCTTGGGAAAGCCGATGATCGGGGTATCGGGATGGCGCGCCTTGAGCGCCGTTACGAGGCGCGCGGTCGGGGCGATGACCCAGCGGTCGAATTCGGCCGGAGCGAGACTGCCCGACCAGCTGTCGAACAGCTGGACCGCGTCGACCCCGGCGGCGATCTGGCCCGAGAGATAGGTCAGCGTGACCTCCTCGATGCGGGCGATGATCGCCTGGAAGCGGGCGGGGTCGGCATAGGCCAGGCGGCGAGCCTCGGATTGCTCGCGGCTGCCCTGGCCGGCGACCATGTAGGTTGCGACCGTCCACGGGCTGCCGGCAAAGCCGAGGAAAGTCGTCTGGGGCGACAGTTCGGCCTTCACCCTTCGCACCGTCGCGTAGATCGGCTCGAGGCGCTCCAGCACCGGTTGCAGGCCCTCCAGCGTGGCCTCCACGAGTCGGGGCGAGAGGCGCGGGCCTTCGCCGGCAACGAACTTCAGATGCTGACCGATCGCGTGCGGGACAATAAGAATGTCGCTGAACAGGATCGCGCCGTCGAAACCGTAGCGGCGCAGCGGCTGCAACGTGATCTCTGCGGCGGCTTCGGGGCTGTAGGCCATGTCAAGAAAGCCGCCGGTGCGGGCACGCAAATCGCGATATTCAGGAAGGTAGCGGCCAGCCTGGCGCATCAGCCAGACGGGGGGGGGATCGCGCCGTTCGCCGCGCAGGACGGCGAGCAGCGGCTTGTCGGTCACGACCGGCTCTATGGAGGGGGCGGAACCCGGCGAGGATGCCACTATTCTTCCTATTCTTTAAAGATTCTTAAAAGAGATGATCTAGTTGATGGGCGCTTGGTTGCGGGGTTTAGTGGGGCGTCCCACTTTTGCCAACAGGGGCGGGTGCGGCGCGACTCAGCGAAGGTGCGCGAGTCGCCGGACATGTTCCCCACGATTCACAGGCGGCGAGTGCGGGGCAGAGTCTTGTGGACGCAATCGGGTGTGGCGCAGGGGCGAGCCGGGACCGGAACGCGACGTTGGCCCGTCCTCGCAACCGCGCTACGGAACATCATGAGTTTTTCCACAAGTCTGTCCCGGCTACGATGACCCGACTGATCCTGGCATCAGGGAGCGATATTCGTCGGGCGTTGCTTACGGGAGTCGGGCTGGAATTTGCGGTCGAGCGGCCGGGCGTCGATGAGGATCGGCTGAAGGCGGGGTTCGTTGGAAGCAGCGAGCAACTGGCGACACTGCTGGCCAAAGCCAAGGCGCTGGCGGTCGCGGCGCGGGTGCCGGAAGCCTGGGTGATCGGCAGCGATTCGATCGCAGAGTGCAATGGTTCGCGGTTCGATAAGCCGCGCGATCGCGCCGAAGCGGCCGAGCATCTCCGCTTTTTTTCGGGCAAGGTAATGGCCATCGTGAGCGCGGTTGTTGTTGCGCGCAGAGATAAGATTGAATGGCGTCATGCCGAGCGGACGACGTTGCGGGTGCGGGCCCTTTCCGAGGCATTCATCACCGCCTATCTCGACGCCGAATGGCCCGCAGTCGGCCATTGCGCGGGGGTGTTTCGGATGGAAGGGCGCGGGGCGACGCTGTTCGATACGGTCGAGGGGAGCCATTTCACCGTGCTCGGCCTGCCGCTGCTGCCTTTGCTCGGGGCGCTGCGTCAGCGGCGCATGATGTCATGACGTCACGGCCCTATGCGGAGGTGATCGGCGATCCGATCGGCCATTCCAAGTCGCCGTTGATCCATGGTTTCTGGCTGGAAAAGCTGGCGATCGAGGCAGACTATCGGGCGGTGCGGGTGCCACTCGACGGGATCGGCGATTATTTTACCGCGCGACGGGCCGATCCGGCGTGGCTGGGGTGCAACGTCACCATGCCGCACAAACGGGCAATCGCGCCGTTCGTCGACCGCGTCGAATGGGCTGCGCGCGAGATCAGCGCGATCAACTGCGTCCACCGCGTCGCGCCGGGGCATCACGACCTGGCCGGCGACAATTTCGACGCCGAGGGCTTTTCGCGCGCGCTTGACGAGATGGGCAGCGAGGGCGGCGATGTGGCACCGCTGGCGGGAAAGCGGGCGGTGCTGCTCGGCGGGGGCGGCGCGGCGCGCGCGGTCCGGTTGGCGCTTGGTGACCATTATCAAGCGCTGGGTGAAGTGGTGCTGGTCAGTCGCGTCCGTCCGGATTTCCTTGGGCCCGACGATCGTTGGTATGGCTGGGCCGACAGGGCCGATGCGATCGACGGGGCCGATTTGCTGGTCAACTCGACGCCGCTGGGCATGACGGGGTTCGATCCGCTGGAGGTGGATTGCGGGCGGATGGCGGCGGGGGCGATGGTCAGCGACCTGGTCTATGCGCCGGTCGACACTCCCTTGCTGCGCCAGGCGCGCGCCCATGGATTGCGCGCGGTCGACGGGCTGGGGATGCTGATTCATCAGGCCGCGCTGGGGTTCGAGCGCTTCTTCGGCCAGACCGCGCCGCTCGAGCAGCATGCCGATGAGCTGCGTGCGTTGCTGGTCGCATGACGCTCAAACTGGCGCTGACCGGCTCGATCGGCATGGGCAAGTCGACCGTCGCCCAGATGTTCGTCGACGCGGGCGTGCCGCTGTTCGATGCCGATGCTGAGGTGCGGCGGCTGCAATCGGGTGGGCCGCTGGTCGAGAAGATCGGGGCGCGCTGGCCCGATGCGATCGTCAACGGCGCGGTCGACCGCGACCGGCTGGGCGCGCGGGTGCTGGCCGACCGCGACGAGCTGGCGGCGCTGGAAGTGATGGTCCACCCAGCGGTGCAGGGCGCGCGGGAGGATTTCCTGGTTGCCCATCGCGGCGCGCCGGCCTTGCTGTTCGACATTCCCCTGCTGTTCGAGACGGGCGGCGACAAGGCGTTCGACAAGGTGATCGTGGTGTCGGCGCCAGCGGCAGTGCAGCGTGAACGAGTGCTGGCCCGGCCGGGGATGACGGTGGCGAAATATGACGGGATCATCGCGCGGCAGATGGAGGACGCGGAGAAGCGCCGGCGTGCCGACTTCGTCATCGACACCAGCCGCAGCCTGGCCGAAACCCGCGCCGAGGTGAACGCGATCCTCGCTTGTCTTGGGCTGCCGACAGGTCGATAAAGTCGCCATGCGCGAAATTATTTTTGACACGGAAACGACTGGCCTCAGCCCGGCCGGGGGCGACCGCATCGTCGAGATCGGCTGCATCGAAATGATCAACCGGTGCGAGACCGGGCGCGAGTTTCACGCCTATTTCCATCCCGAGCGGTCGATGCCGGCCGAGGCCGAAGCGGTCCACGGGCTGAGCGAGAAATTCCTGTCGGACAAGCCGCGCTTTCACGAAAAGGCCGAGGCGCTGCTGGGGTTCATCGGCGATTCGCCGCTGATCGCGCACAATGCCGGGTTCGACATGGGCTTTCTCAACCATGAGCTGGAGCGGTGCGGGCGCGACCCGATCTGCCTGAGCCGGATGATCTGCACGCTGATGATGGCGCGCAGCCGGCATCCGGGGGCCAAGCATAGCCTGGATGCGCTATGCACCCGCTTCGGCGTCGACCGGTCGCAGCGGATCAAGCATGGCGCACTGCTCGACGCGCAATTACTGGCGCATGTCTATGTCGAGCTGACGGGCGGGCGGCAGATCGGACTGGGGCTGGTGGCCGAAGCGGTTGCGGCCGAAACGGCAACGGGCGCTTCGTCGATCGCGACGCGGCCAGTGCGGCCGGCGCGACCCTTTCCGCCAAGCGATGCGGAAATTTCGCGTCATCGTGCGTTTATCGATCGATTGAAGCAGCCGTTGTGGGCACAGTTCCTGTCGGCGGCATGACGTCATGACAGTCGCGCCTGCTCTCGTGGCGCGCGAAAAGGAGACAGGATTTGGACATCAGGGTATCGGGCCATCAGGTCGACACCGGCGAAGCGCTGCAAAGCCATGTCGCCACGCGAATCAGCACCATGTCCGAGAAATATTTCTCCCGCGCGGTTGCCGCCAACGTCACCTTCGGGCGCGGACCTTATGAAGATTTTACCTGCGACATCGTCGCGCCGGTGGCGCACGGCGTCGTGCTGAAGGCGTCGAACCGCGCGGTCGACGCGCATGTCGCGTTCGAAGGCGCGGCCGACAAGATTGAGCGCCAGTTGCGCCGCTATGTCGACCGGCTGCGTGAACGGCGCGGGGCAAGCGAACCCGCCCCCAGCGGGGAAGGCGCAAGCAGCGGAGACGCCGGCTACACCGTGTTCGCCGTGCCGCAGGACGACGAGGCGCCGATGCCGCACAGCCCGGCGATCGTCGCCGAAACGCGGGTCGATATCCCCGAGGCGACAGTCGGCGACGCGGCGATGATGCTCGACCTGCGCAATACCAACGCGCTGATGTTCAAGAATGCCAAGACCGGCGCGTTCAACATGATCTATCGACGAGGGGATGGCACGATCGGCTGGGTCGAACCGGCCGGGGCCTGACAAGCGCAGTGCAAGCGCCTAGGGGCCGCTGTCCCCAATTGCGGCAACACCGGCGTGCCGGTTGCGGTGTGCCGCCAGTCGTGAAGATAGTTGTCCATGCAGCTTGCCCAGTTCCTCGATTTCGACTCGATCCGCGTCGGTGTGTCCGCCAACAGCAAGCGAGGTTTGCTGCAGCAGCTGGCCAGCGTCTCGGCGCAGCGCCTCGGCCTGCCGAGCGACGTGGTCCAGGCCTGCATCGCCCAACGCGAGAAGCTCGGCACGACCGGCTTTGGCAATGGCGTGGCGATCCCGCACGGCAAGCTCGAAGGGATCGCGTCGCTCTATGCTCTGGTCGCGCGGCTGGCCGAGCCGGTCGATTACAAGGCGATCGACGGGCAACCGGTCGATATCGTGTTTCTGCTGCTCTCGCCGCTCGAAGCCGGGGCCGAGCATCTGAAGGCACTGGCGGCGGTCAGCCGGGTGATGCGCAATCCCGCGACGCTGGAGAAATTGCGCGGTGCGCGCAGTCGCGATGCCTTTGCCGCCGTGCTGATGGGAACCGATGAACGTGACGCCGCCTGACGTCGCGCGATGCGAGCACGCGCATTGCCCCAAACGCGCGCTGGCATGAGCGAAGCGCGGCTCGCGGCCGAGGTCGAGGCGTCGGCCTTGCTCCGCTTGGTCGAACAGAGAGGTGGCTTCGGCGCGGTGCTGCACAAGGGTGACGCGACTCGCGGCGCACTGCTGCTGGCGATCAGCGAGCGGGGAGCGGCGGTAACCTGTCTTGCGCGGGAGCTGACGATGAGCGGCAACTATGGCTGGGCGCGGGTCGGGCCGGCGACGGCGGACGCCGGAATGTTGCGCAATTTCCTCGAAAAGCGGCGACGCGGCGACCCCGACGAATGGCAAATTGAACTGGACGTCCCGTCGGCGGAACGATTCATCGCTGAAACGACCGATTTGGGTTGATTGCCCGCGCCGGCCCGGGAACAGGAGCGGGGCAAGCAATGCGGGGGGCATGTCGCAACGGCCAATCGGGCCAGCGGATGCCACGCAGACGGGGATAAGAAACAGGGATTTAGCGCAGGCGTCATCGCCTTGCCCGGCCCTGCGGACGATCACCGCACGTTGAATGGTTTTGAGTGTCCCTTTCGTTTCGTACTGCCGTCACGGTCCTGGCCTCGCTGGCCTCGGCCTCGGTGGCTCCGGCACAGGTTGTCTCGGGGAATTTGTCCCCGGTCGCCGCCGCCGCTTCTTCCGAGCTTGCTTCCAACGAAGTGCCGGAAATGGTTTCCCCAACCCTGATCTCGCCGTCCACGGATCCCGCGCGGGTCGATCAAGACGTGTCGGACAATAATCAAAACACCAATGATAACAACAAGGTTCCCGGCGAATCGCTGACCGCGATGGTCACGCGGTTGCGCAGCAGTGAAGCCACGACGCACGAGCGCGAATGCCTCGCGACCGCCATTTATTTCGAATCGAAGAGCGAGCCGCTGGCCGGCCAACTGGCAGTCGGCGAAGTGCTGGCGAACCGTACCACGTCGGGGCGGTTTGCCTCATCCTATTGCGGCGTCGTGATGCAGCGCGGGCAGTTCAGCTTCATCCGCAACCACAGGCTGCCAAGCGTTCCGCGTTCGGGCCAGCAATGGAAGAATGCGGTCGCCATCGCGACGATCGTCGATTCAGGGATGATGCGTTCGGCGGCTCCGAAGGCGCTGTTCTTCCACGCCAAGCGGGTGTCGCCGGCATGGCACGCGACCCGCGTCGCGACGATCGGCAACCACATCTTTTATCGTTAAGAAGCCGGGGCTGGTCCCCGATCCTGTTTTGTTCTAGCCATTGGGGGTGAGCAGCGCCCCGATTCTCGGCCCGATTCCCGATTGCTTCGACGGAGCGCCGATTGCGGCGGACGTGGCGCGCGGGGTCACGCGCCTGTTCTGCCGCCGCGACCTGTTCGCCATCTGTGAAGTGCCGCTACCCAATGGCCGCCGCGCCGACCTGATGGCGATCGACGGCCAGGGCCAGCTGACGATCGTCGAGATCAAGGTCAGCAAGGCCGACCTGCTCGGTGACGCCAAGTGGCGCGATTATCTCGATTATAGCGACCATTTTTTCTGGGCGGTGCCGCAGGCGCTGGCGCATCATACCGAGGCGGCGGCGTTCCTGCCCGAGGCGGCCGGGCTGATCGTGGCCGACCGCTATGATGCCGCGGTGGTGCGCGAGGCGGCCCTGAGGGCGCTGGCCCCGGCGCGGCGCAAGGCGGAGTTGCTGCGCTTTGCCCGGCGCGCCGCTCGGCGGCTGTCGGTCCAGATCGACCCGACGCTCGGTGACTGCAATTAGCGGAGTTTGGGGCCGGCGACGCTCTTCTTGGCGGACTTTACCGATTCGATCAGCCTGAGAATGTCGGCGGCGCGGGGGTCGCGCTTCGCATAGTCGCGTGCGCTGAGGCCCGCAGCATGATCGGTCTTGTCGGGGTTGGCACCTTGCTCGAGCAATAAGCGGACGAGTGCCGGCTGACGTGCCTGCACGGCGGCAACCAACGCCGTTTCCCCGAGGCGATTGACCGCATCGACCCGTGCACCGCGCAGGATCAGGGCGCCAGCACCATCCGACCAGCCGAGCCGCGAGGCGATGATCAGCGGCGTTTCGCCGCGATTGTCGACGGTGTTGGTATCGGCCCCGCGTGCCAGGAGAAAGCCGAGCCAGTTGAGGTCGCGCCGCCGGGCGACGATGTTGAGCGCAATGTCGCCGCTGGCTCCGCGAAAATTGACGACGGTCGACCCGTTGGCGTCGAGCAGCTCGGTCGCCTTGTTGCCGTCGGCCTCTCGTACCGCCTTCAAGAACGATTCGCCCCTGGTTCCGCCGATCTGGGCGATTCCCGGTGCGGCCAGCGTCAGCGCAGCCAGGGCAATCAACATCTTGCCACGCATCATGATAATCCCCTGACTGGTCGACGGACGCCTTGAACGGGACGCCATGGCAGCCCATTGCTGGCATTGCGATGAATAGCGACCCGACAGCAGGTGGAAAGCCCCGTGATGGTTGTCGGCCGACACCGTGGTGGGAAAAGCCACTGGTGACCCTCGACCGGGGCGAGTGGGAAGCGCTGTGCGACGGCTGTGGCCGCTGCTGCCTGCACAAGCTGGAGGATGAGGAGACCGGCGAGCTGTATCCGACCAATGTCGCGTGTAAATTGCTCGATCGCGGCAGCGCGCAATGCACCGACTACAAACACCGCAAGAAATATGTCGCCGATTGCGTGGTGCTGAAACGGGACCGGCTCGATGAGCTGGAATGGCTGCCATCGACCTGTGCCTATCGGTTACGTAGCGAGGGTAAGCCCCTGTACGAATGGCATTATCTCATTTCGGGGGATCGCGAGAGCGTCCATGCGGCGGGCCAGTCGACGCGCGGCTGGACGGTCAGCGAAACCGACGCCGGGGAGCTCGAGCATCACATCGTCGACCGCCCGCTCTGATCCGGCCACTGCTGCGGTGGCGGGGGTGCCGGTAACGCTGCGGATCCATCCGCGCGCGCGGCGGCTGAAGCTGAGATTCGACGAGCGGCGTGGCGGGCTGATGCTGACAGTGCCGCCGCGAACGTCGCGTCGCGCAGCCCTGGCATGGGCGGCGGGGCAGGAGGCATGGGTCGTGGCGCAGCTGGCGCGGCAGCCAGTGGCCGTGCCCCTCGAGCCCGGTGCCGACATCCCGCTGGAAGGCGAGATGGTGCGGCTGGCATGGGTCGATGGGGCGAGCCGGATCGTCAGACGTGACGGTGATCGGCTCTCCTGCGGCGGGCCGCCCGAGGGCTATGCTGCCCGGATTGAGGCGTGGCTGAAGCGGCTTGCCCGCGAGCGACTGTCGGCGGAGACGGCTGAAATTGCCGCGCGCGCCGGAGTCACGGTCCGTGCCGTATCGGTCGGTGACGCCGATTCGCGCTGGGGCAGCTGTTCGGCAGCGGGGGCGATTCGCTATAGCTGGCGACTGATCCTCGCCCCGCCAGATGCGCGCCGCTTTGTCGTCGCGCATGAGGTCGCGCACCGGCTGCATATGGATCACGGTCCGCGCTTCAAGGCGGCGGAGGCGGCGCTGTTCGACGGCGACGTGGCCGCAGCCCGCGCGCTATTGCGGCGGGTTGCTCCCGTCATCCGCCGGGTCGGCCGGAGCGGCTGACGCCGGCGGCTGGCGCGATGTCGCCGGCGCCGGGCGACGGTCACGCCCGCGATTGAGGACATCGTCGAGCCAGCTTTGATCGGGCGATCCGGTGCCGTCAGGGCGGACCGCCGGCTGACCCGAGCTCGGCGCGCCTGCAGGCTGACCGCCGCTGCTCGCCGGGGGCAGCGGATTGCCGTCGGCATCGACCATCGGGACGTCGGCGGAGACGGCGTTGACGTCGACCGGCATCCCCATCGCTTCCTCGTCGGGCTCGAGCTGCCAGTCGGGCAGCGGGACCGTCGTGTCGAACTGCTCGACTGGGCGGTTGGCGGTGGCGACGACCATGTAGTCGTGGAAGGCGCGTGCCGGGGCGGTGCCGCCCTGCAGCCCGGGGATAGTCTTGGCGTCATCGCGGCCCATCCACACGCCGGTGGTGATGCCGGACGAGAAGCCGATGAACCATCCGTCCTTGTTGGAACTGGTGGTCCCGGTCTTGCCGGCGACCGGGCGACCGATCTGGGCGGCGCGCCCGGTGCCGGACAGAACGGCGGATTGCAGCAGGTCGGTCATTTCCGCCGCGACCCATGGCGCGACGAGGACGCGATCCTCGCCCGCCTCGCGATTGTAGAGCAGGCGGCCGTCGGCGGTGACGACCTTGCGAATGGCATAGGGGGCAATGTTGATGCCGTGATTGTTGACTGAAGCAAAGGCCTTCGTCATCTCGATCAGGCGGACGTCGGCGGTGCCCAGCACCATCGACGGATAGGTCGAGATTGTCGCGGTCAGGCCAAAGCGGCGGGCCATGTCGGCGATGGTCGAAAAGCCGAGCTTCGCGCCGATCTGGGCACTGATGGTGTTGATCGAGCGCGAAAAGGCCTCGCGCAGGGTGACCGTGCCGGCGTAGGCGCGGGTCGAGTTGCGCGGCCGCCAGCCCTCGATTTCGACCGGCTCATCGACCATCGTGTCCGTCGGCTTCATGCCCGATTCGAGTGCGGCGAGATAGACGAAGAGCTTGAACGAGGAGCCGGGCTGACGCTGCGCCTGGGTCGCGCGATTATAGATCGAGCTGACATAATCGCGGCCGCCGACCATCGCCCGCACCGCTCCGTCGCGATCGAGGCTGACCAGCGCGCCTTGAGCGCCGCCCGGCGTATTGGCGGTGACCGCCTTGTCGGCCGCGATCTGCAGCTTGGGATCGAGCGTGGTCCACACGTCGATCGGGTCTCGCGTCGCGTCGATCAGCGTATCGAGCTGCGGCATCGCCCAGTCGGTGAAATAGCGCACGCTGTTCTGGCGCGGGGCGGCCTGCAGGCGGACGGTGGCAGGATCGGTCGCGTCGGCCGCCGCGCGGCTGATGAATCCACTCTCGACCATCGAATTGAGGACGACGCCGGCGCGACCCTTGGCGGCTTCGGCATCGGCGGTGGGGGAATAATTCGACGGCGCCTTGACGAGCCCGGCGACGATCGCCGCCTCGCCCAGGCTGAGCTGGTCGGCGCCATGGCCGAAGAAGGTCCGGCTGGCGGCGTCGATGCCGTAGGAGCCGCCACCGAAATAGACCCGGTTGAGGTAGAGTTCGAGAATCTGGTCCTTGCTGAACTTCCATTCCAGCGCGAGTGCGAGGACCGCTTCCTGCAATTTGCGGCCAAAGGTGCGGTTATTGTTGAGGAAGATGTTGCGCGCCAGCTGCTGGGTGATGGTCGATCCTCCCTGCTTCCACTTGCCGCTGGTGACGCGCACCTGGACCGACCTTGCGATGCCGATCGGGTCGACGCCGGGGTGCTGGCGGAAGCGCTTGTCCTCTACCGCGATCATCGCCGCGCGCATCGTCGCCGGGATCTGGTCGTAGGACAGCCAGCGCCCGAAACTCGGTCCCAGCGAGACCAGCACCGTGCCGTCGGCGGCGCGCATGCGGATCATCTGGCCGAGGTCGCTGCGCTTTCTCAGCTGGTCATAATCGGGCAGCTGCGACTGCGCGACCGCGACCGCGATGCCGAGCACGAGCGCGGCCAGACCGGCGATCGCGGCGAGCCAGAGGAGGATTGATTTCAGCCGCGAGCGGCGGAGAGCAGCAGTGGCCATTGGCGGCAATGACTAGAGGGGGCGGGCGCGGAAGGGAAGCGCTCCCTTCGCCGCCAGGCACGGCGACGCTATGACGTCAGTCGCCGTCCTTCGGTGCGAAACCCAGCGAGGCGGAATTGATGCAATAGCGCAGGCCGTTCGCGCCGGGACCATCGGGAAACACATGGCCGAGATGGCCTTCGCACTTGGCGCAGCGGACCTCGGTGCGGGTCGTGCCGTGGCTGTGGTCGTGATGCTCGTCGACCGCGCCGGCTTCGGCAGGGGCGGTGAAGCTGGGCCAGCCCGAGCCGCTGTCATATTTGCTATCGCTGGCAAACAGGGGCGCGCCGCAGCCGCCGCAGAGATAGTCGCCCTTGCCCTTGTTGTTGAGCAGTTCACCGCTGAACGCTGCTTCGGTGCCGGCCTTGCGCAGAACGCGGTACCGCTCTTCGCCGAGTTCCTGGCGCCATTCCGCTTCGGTCTTTTCGATCTTGGGCATCGCGGGGTCTCCAATGAGGTTGCGGGTCATAGTTATTGTCGCATTAACCCGCTTTCAACGCTTGGCCGATAGCGAGCGGTCCATGGTGGCCCGTATCCTAACCTTAGCGATCGCTTTGCTCGGCGCGGCGTTGACCTCGCCAAGCGCGGCGTCGGGGCAGTGCCGACTGTGCAGCGAGCCGGCGGCCACCTCGATCGAGGAGGCAGCGACTCCGGTTACGCTCCAGGTCGAAACCAGCCTCGATTTCGACCGGCTGGTGCTCGGCGGCACGGGCGGCGGGACGGCGATGCTTGCCCCAGACGGGTCGCGCCAGACCAGCGGCGCGGTGCTGACGATCGGCGGCCGCGCGATGGTCGGGACAGTTTCCGTGCGCGGCGAGGCCGGGCGCAGCGTGCGAATCAGCCTGCCGACTTCGATCACCCTTCACGGGCCCTCGGGCGGCGAAGTGCGCGTCGACCAGATCCGCAGTGACCTGCCCGCGCTTCCGCGAATCGGCGCGAATGGGACGCTGAGTTTTCGCTTCGGCGGGGAACTTCACGTCAGCGGTACCACTGACGGCAATTTCCGCGGCGATTTCCAAGTCGATGTCGATTATCTCTGATCGTCGCAAACCGACAAATCCACTCCATTTCGGTGCAAAGCTTAACGACGCGGAAACCATGTCGTTGAGCAAAACGGCAAGGAGGCGTGGTTAATAGCATCCTCACCACGGCCCGGCAGTTCGGGTCGAGACCAGTGGGGATTTTCTTGACATGACCAAATTTGCTCGCCTGGCGACCGTCGCCGCCACTCTTGCTTCCGTCGCGCTTGTTGCGACGCCGACGCTGGCCGCTCCGGTCGGCGCGACGACGCCTGCGACCGCCAAGGCGCAGATCGTCAGGCCGCTGACGCTGACCGCCAAGCAAAATCTCGACTTCGGGACGATCGTCCTGACCGCCGTGACTGGCGCGACCAACGTTGCCGTCAGCACCGCCGGTGCAGTGACGTGCGGCGTCGGCCTGACCTGTTCGGGTACTCCGAAGCAGGCGATCTACAATGTCGCCGGGACCAACAACCAGGTCGTCAAAATCTATTCGGCGACATCCAACTTGGTCAATGCTGCCGATAGCACGACGATCGTCTTCACCCCGGCGCTGCCGACGGGTGCTTCGGTCACCCTGACCAATTCGGGCGCCCCCGGCACCGACTTTAACGTCGGCGGCTCGATCGCACTCGGCACGACGACGACCGACGGCGTCTACACCGGCAACATGAATGTCACGGTCGACTATAACTAGGATCGGCCGCGAGTGGAGAGTTGAGGGGTCGCCGGCAACGGCGGCCCCTTTCCTGTGGGGAAGGCCGATTCACGCCGAATGGTTAGCGATAAAGTAACCACTCCGGATGCAGAAAACATCCACATTGGATGGAGACCTGCTCGTGACCTTTTCCCCGCGCGCCCTTTGCTCGGCATTTGTGATTGCCGCCGCCGTGACTGCTTTGCCGACGCCCGCCCGCGCCGGGGTCGGTGACCTGCTCGTCGCCCCGACCCGGATCATCCTCAACGGCAGCCGGGGCACGCAGATCATTCTCAACAATATCGGCGATGATGTCGCTACCTACCGGATCAGCGTCGAGTTGCGCCGGATGACGGCGGACGGCTCGCTCGTCGATGTCACCGCGCCGAACGAGGCGGAGAAGGCGGCCGAGGCCATGATCCTCTACGCGCCGCGCAAGGTCACCCTGCCGCCCAACCAACCGCAGTCCATCAACATCGCAGCGCGCGCCCCAGCCGGGCTGCCTGATGGCGAATATCGAGTTCATCTGCTGTTCCGCGCGATCCCCGCGCCGCGCCCCGTCGTCGCCTCGACGACCCCGGCCAAGGGCATCAGCTTCGCGCTGACCCCGGTCTATGGTGTGACCATTCCAGTCATTGTCCGTCTCGGCAATCTCCAGGCCAAGGCGGGAATCGCCAACGTCCATCTCGTCAGCGCGGCGGGCAAGCCGTCGGTCGCGCTCGACCTCAGCCGCAGCGGCAGCCGCTCGACCTTCGGCGAAGTGCGGGTGATGAAGGCCGGCGTGAAGGAGCCGATCGCCGTCCAGCGCGGCATTGCCATCTATACCGAGCTCGGCGAGCGCAGCCTGGCGATCCCGGTCGATCCCAAGTTCACCGCATCCGCCAGTGGCCCGGTGACCGTGCAATATGTCGAAACGACGGAAATGGGCCCTGAAGTGATCGCCCAGACCTCGGCGGTACTGCGCTAGGGCCGGGCGCCGGGGGACTCGCCGTTGCGGGCTTTCCGCAACCTGACGCGCGGCATTCTCGCTGCGCTGACGCTGCCGGCGCTCGCCGCGGGCAGCGTTGCCACGGGTGCGGCATCCTCCACGCCCGTCGCTGCGGCGTGGCAAGCCGACCCCGACGATCAATATCTGCTCGACGTGACCATTCGCCAACTGCGGCTGGGCGACGGGGTGCGCGCTTACGGCACGCCGGAGGGGGCGTGCGTCATCCTCGGCGATTTCCTGACGACGCTCGACGTGCCGATGCGGATCGATCTGGCCGCGAAACGCGTCAGCGGCTGGGCCTTCAAGGAAGCCAACAAGATCAGCATCGACCTTGGCTCGGGCCAGGTCGCTTATGGCGCCGATCAGCATGACATGCTGTCGACCGGCACGGTGCGCGAGACGCCCGAAGGCTGGTGCGTCGAGTCCAAGGCACTGTCGCGCTGGTTCGGGATCGGGGTCCGGCCGGCGCTCGCCGGATCGGCACTACTGCTTGAATCCGAGGCGAAATTGCCGGTCGAGCTGGCGAAAGAACGCCACGATCGCGCGGCGCGGATCCATCCCGCCAGTGTCAATCTCGGCAATTTGCCGCAGGTCCGCCTGCCCTATCGCCTGTGGCGCGCCCCGGCGCTGGATTTCGTCGTTTCAGGCGGCGTTACTTATGACGCGCATAGCGGGACGAAGGTCGACCGGCGCGTGGCCATCCTCGCCGCGGGGGAGATCGCGACGCTGAGTTACGAGGCACAGGCGACGACCGACGCCAAGGGCAAGCCGGACTATCTCCGCTTCCGCGCCTATAAATCCGATCCCGACGGCGGCCTCCTCGGCCCGCTGCACGCGACCCATTTCGGGTTTGGCGACGTCCGCGGCTTCGACAGCAAGCTGATCGGTCCCGGGATCGTCGGGCG
>NZ_JANMWY010000175.1:0-2210 GCF_031380695.1 Sphingomonas sp.
GCCTGGTCGCGGTGGGCGCGGGGCCGAGTTCCGGGCCGCCCGATGCGATCGCCGCTTTCACTCCCAAACTGAGGGCGTGGGAAGCAGGTGCTGCCGCGATCGGACGTCCGATCGGCACCATCGACGAGCCACCCGAGACCAGTCATTTGCGCTTGCTCATGCAGCGGATGAACAAGGAGGGCGGCCGGTCCGAGACACAGGATGGATCGCCCCCCGCGCCGCTGATGGGCAAGCGGACCAGCCCCGACGGCGGGCGAATGCATTTGAGCTTCAGCCCGTTCAGCCAGATCATCGCCGACGATTATTTCGCGGTGCTGATCTGCTTCACGCCGCGGGGATCGATGCAATCGGACGTCGAAATGATCTGGCTGGTCGACGGAAAGGCCGGCGACTCCGATATCGATGTCGAAAAGATGGTCTGGGGATGGGACCGGACGACACTTCAGGACAAGCGGATTACCGAGGATAACCAAGCCGGGATCATGTCCTCGCGCTATCGGCCGGGGCGCTATTCGGAGCAAGAGCGCAGTGTGATCAATTTTCAGAAATGGTATCTCAACCAGTTCGGGCTGGACCGAGCGGATTGAGCGCGATCGCCATTTTGCCGGAGCGCATGCGCGCGGTGCTGCTGACCGGCAACGGCGGGTTCGACAAGCTTGATTATCGCGATGACGTGCCGGTGCCTCGACCTGGCCCGGGCGAAGTCCTGATTCGCGTCGCGGCGGCGGGGGTCAACAATACCGACATCAACACCCGCGCCGCCTGGTATTCGAAGAGTGTCGCCTCCGCGACCGACGCCGGCGGGGCTGTGGGGTTCGTCGAAGCCCGATCCGAGGATAGCGGGTGGACCGGCGCCGTTCCGCATTTTCCGCGCATCCAGGGGGCCGACGCCTGTGGGCGAATTGTCGCCGTCGGCGAGGGCGTGCCGGCGAGCCGGATCGGATCGCGCGTGATTGTCGAACCAGTCTTCCGTGCCGAAGGTGCGCCGATCGATAGCGCGATCTATTTCGGATCGGAGCGCGATGGCGCTTTCGCCGAATTCACCGTTACCCCTTCGCGCCACGCCCATGCGGTCGATTGCGAATGGAGCGACGGCGAGCTCGCGTCGATCCCCTGCGCTTATTCGGCGGCCGAGAACATGCTCACGCGGGCGGGGCTGGTGGAGGGCGAAACTGTCCTCATTACAGGCGCATCGGGTGGCGTCGGTAGCGCGGCGGTGCAACTCGCCAAACGGCGCGGAGCGCGGGTGATTGCGGTGGTCGGGGCCGACAAGGCGGGCGCCATTCGCGCGATCGGCGCACAGCAAACGATCAATCGAAGCGACGATTTATTGACTGAGTTAGAACCGGAAAGCGTAGACGTCGTGATCGATGTCGTCGGGGGGTCCCAGTTCGACGGACTGCTTCAGCTGCTGAAGCGGGGCGGGCGCTATGCCGTCGCCGGGGCGATAGCCGGTCCAATCGTGTCGCTCGACCTGCGCACGCTCTACCTGAAGGATCTGCGGTTGCTGGGCTGCACGGTGATTGAACCGAGCGTATTTCCAAATCTGGTTTCGTACATCGAACGAGGCGAGATCAGGCCCTTGGTCGCGGCGACCTATCCGCTCGCCGACATCGTCGTCGCGCAGACCGCGTTTCTTGCGAAGACGCACATCGGCAAGATCGTGCTGCTGTGCTGATTTTTCTCTAATCGCGGAACACTACGGTGCGAGTGCCATTGAGGAGCACGCGCCCGCTCAAGTGAAGCGCGACGGCGCGAGACAGCACCCGCCGCTCGATATCGCGGCCCTTGGCGACGAGGCCGTCGGGGGTGTCGGCATGGCTGATCCGCTCGACGTCCTGTTCGATGATCGGACCTTCGTCGAGTTCGCCGGTGACATAATGGGCAGTTGCGCCGATCAGCTTGACCCCGCGCTCATGCGCCTGATGATAGGGCTTGGCACCCTTGAAGCCGGGGAGGAAGCTGTGGTGGATGTTGATGCAGCGCCCGGCGAAGCTCGCCGCCAGTTCGTCGGACAGGACCTGCATGTAGCGAGCCAGGATCACCAGCTCGGCGCCTGTTTCGCGGAACAGGCGGGCGACCTCGGCTTCCTGCGCAGGCTTGGTGGCGGCGGTGACGGGGAGGTGGAACGGGATTCCGCGGAGGTCGAACTGGTCGAAAGCCTCGCGCGGATGGTTGGAGATGATCCCGGCGATGTCCATGTCGAGTTC
>NZ_JANMWY010000234.1:0-22093 GCF_031380695.1 Sphingomonas sp.
ACGACCGACACCGCGCCGAATTCTCCCATCGCCCGGGCATTGCACAGCAGCACGCCGTAGAGGAGTCCCCAACGGATGTTGGGCAGGGTCACGCGGAAGAAGGTCTGGAACCCGGTCGCGCCCAATGACAGCGCCGCTTCCTCGTCGTCGCGGCCCTGCGCCTGCATCAGCGGGATCAGTTCGCGCGCGACGAACGGGAAGGTGACGAACATCGTCGCCAGGACGATGCCGGGAACGGCGAAGATAATGCCGATGTCATGATCCGCCAGCCACGGCCCGAACCAGCCCTGCGCGCCGAACAGCAGGACATAGACGAGGCCGGAAACGACCGGCGAGACCGAGAAGGGCAAGTCGATCAGGCTGGTCAGGACGCTCTTGCCGACGAAGTCGAACTTGGTGATCGCCCAGCTGGCGGCGAGGCCGAAGATCACGTTGGCGGGGACGGCGATGGCGGCGACGAGCAGGGTCAGGCGCATCGCAGCGAGCGCGTCGGGTTGGCGGATCGCGTCGAGAAAGGCGCCTAGGCCGAGCGCGAGCGCTTGGCTGAAGACCGTTACGAGCGGCAGTAGCAACATCAGCCCTAGAAACGCCAGCGCGATGGTGATCAGCAGCAGGCGCGCGCCCCGCCCCTCCCCGATCGGCCGCCTCATTCGCCGCCGACCCGGCGCGCATTCCATGCCTGGAACAGGTTGAGCAGGACGAGGATGCTGAACGAGGCGAGCAGCAGGATGACGGCGATCGCGGTCGCGCCGGCATAGTCATATTGCTCGAGCTGGGTGACGATCAGCAGCGGCGCGATTTCGGTGCGATATGGCATGTTTCCGGCAATGAAGATGACCGAGCCATATTCGCCGACGCCGCGCGCGAAGGCCATGGCGAAACCGGTCAGCAAGGCGGGCATGATCGCCGGGAAAATGACGCGGTTGAAGGTCTGGAAGCGGCTCGCGCCGAGCGTGGTGGCGGCTTCCTCGACGTCATGGCCGAGGTCGGCAAGGACCGGCTCGATCGAGCGGACGACGAACGGCAGGCCGACGAAGGTCAGGGCGACGGTGATGCCGAGCCAGGTAAAGGCGACCTTGACGCCGAGTGGTTCGAGCAGCCCGCCGATCCAGCCATTGGCGGCGAACAGCGAGGTCAGCGCAATGCCGGCGACCGCGGTCGGCAGCGCGAACGGCAGATCGACGATCGCGCCGACCAGCCGCCGGCCGGGGAAATTGTAACGGACCAGCACCCAGGCGACGAGCGTGCCGAACACCGCATTGATCGACGCCGCCGCCGCCGCCGCGCCGAAGCTGACGCGATAGGCGGCGATGGCGCGGGCGTTGAGCCCGGCCTCGAGGAAGCCGCTCCACCCCATCCCGGCGGTGCGGAATGCCAGCGCCGACAGCGGGAGCAGGACGATCAGCGACAGCCAGACGATGGTCACGCCGAGGCTGAGCCCGAAGCCGGGGATGATCGAGCGACGTACGCCCACGCCGCGCCGCGCCCGGCCGAGAGCCTCGGTCAGGGGCGCGACGAGCGCGTGTTCGGCCGCAGCCATCAGGGCGGGTGCGGGGGTCAGTGGGCCTTCTTCGCCATGATCGCGTCGAACAGGCCGCCGTCGGCAAAATAGCGCATCTGCGCCGCCTGCCACCCGCCGAAGTCGGCGATCGTCGCCAGCTGGACCTTGGGGAAATCGGCGGCATGCCGCGCCGCAACCGCGGGGTCACGCGGGCGGTAATAGTTACGGGCGATGATCTCCTGCGCTTCGGGCGTGTAGAGAAATTTGAGATAGGCGGTCGCCGCTTCCTCGGTGCCATGCTTTTTGACATTGGCGTCGATCACCGCGACCGGCGGCTCGGCGAGGATCGAGATGGAGGGGACGACCATCTCGACCTTGTCGGCGCCCATCTTCTTCTGGGCAAGCAGGGCCTCATTCTCCCACGCGATCAGCACGTCGCCGATGCCGCGCTCGACGAAGGTGGTAGTCGCGCCGCGCGCGCCGCTGTCGAGGACCGGGACATGATCGAACAATTGGCCGAGGAAAGCGTCGGCACCGGCGTCGCCGCGCTTCGCCTTGCGCGCCCAGGCGGCGGCGGCGAGGACGTTCCAGCGCGCCCCGCCCGACGATTTGGGATTGGGGGTGATGACCTCGATCCCCGGCTTTACCAAGTCGCCCCAGTCGCGAATGGCCTTGGGATTGCCCTTGCGGACCAGGAACACGATGGTCGAGGTGTATGGCGCGCTGTTGTCCCGCAACCGCGCCTGCCAGTCGGCGGGCAGCTTGCCGCTCTTGGCCGCGATGGCGTCGATGTCGCCGGCCAGCGCCAGCGTGACGACGTCCGCGCCGAGCCCGTCGATCACCGCGCGCGACTGTTTGCCCGATCCGCCATGGCTCATCTCGAAGGTCAGGTCCTGCTTGTGATCCTTCTTCCACGCGGCGGCGAAGGCGGGGTTGATCTCCTTGTACAGCTCGCGCGTCGGATCGTAGCTGACATTGAGCAATTTATGCTCCGAACCGCTGTCCTGCCTGGCGCAGCCGCCCAGCAGCATTACCGAAGTCAGGAGGGCGCCAGCAATCAACGCCACGGGCCGTTTGCGCATCGGTCTCACCTTTCCCTGTTGGACGGGAGGCGAATCGCCCACCGTCACGTCTCGGCGGCATCCATGCTGCGCGCGGGATTTTTGGCAAGAGGCGCGCCCAAGGAAGCAGACAAGCCACTGCTGGCGCTCGCCCGATTGAAAGAAATTTGCGCAAACCGCTCGCTTTGGAGCAGTCCGGATCAGGCCCGTCAGGCGCGGAGCAGTGCGGCGACAGGTGATGGTTGAGCCGAGCGGGATCGAACCGCTGACCTCTGCAGTGCGATTGTGGAACGCAAGACCTAAGGACCGGTTTCCTGAGGGTCCATCGGGTGCTGTTGAACCTAGAAGGCGTGGGAAAGCTCGATTTGCGATACAGTCGCGATACACTTCAGACGCAATGGGAGGCTGGTTCGGCGCCGCCCAACGACCTGGAAACCTTCCTCACCCAGATTCGGCTTGCCCCGATGTTTCTTGCGATCCGCAATTACCGATCGAAGATCGTAGGGCGGCCGACCACCCTTCGCGCCGTCCGAATAGGCCAGCGCCGGCGCCAGCGACGGGCGCGATGCCTCAAAATCGACCACCCGCTCCCTCGTCTCCAGCGGATCCCCCACCGCCTAGAGCCGCTACAGAGCATCCGATAACCACAACAGTCCTCGTTGCTTCATCACCACCTCCGCTCCACCGCACGTGAATCATCTCAACTCAAACTTGGCGAGCGGTATGGGGACGCGCCTAGGTCACGAACCGTGCTTTCGATCCTTATGTGGTCCAGGAGAATTTGTACCGCCCATTCGCACCCCATCAATTAGGCGTGATAGACAAGCAAAAAGAGGCGGAGCTTTCGCTCCACCCCTTCATGACGAAGCTAAGGCGTAGGCGCTTAGCCGCGTTCACCCTTGGCAGGCGGTGCCGGCGGGGGCGGCGGGGGCGGCGGAGCCGGGCAAGCGTCGGTCGCGAGGATCACCGACCCATCCGGGCAGGTCTGCGTCGCCGGGGGGGGCGGCGGAGGCGGAGGCGCCTCGACGACCGGCGGCGGTGGCGGCGGAGCAATCTCTGGGCTGCCGAGCGAGACGCGGAAGCCAGCCGAGAAGCCATGGCTGGTCAGCCCCTTGCGGATGCGGCCCTCGTAACCGGCGAACAATGCTGCGGTCGGGCTGACGTTGAAGTTCAGCCCGGCGTCGACATCGAACGCCGACCGGCCGTAGTTCGGCCCGCTAACGGTGAAGGTCGACGCGCTGTTGCCGTTGAAGAAGGCGGCAACGTCATTGTTGTAACGCTTGAGGTCATAGCGATAGGCAACCCGACCGTAGGGCGAGATGCCCGTTCCCGGCGAGCTCGACAGGTCGATCCCGACCAGCGCTGCGGTCCGGCGCGTGCGGATGCGATTGACCGTCAGGTTAAGCGCGCCCGCACCGGTCTCGGTGAAGCCGTTGATGTGCCCGCTGCTATAGTCGACGCCCACGAACGGACGCAGTTTCATCCCGCCCATGTCGGCGTTGTAGCCAACCGTGCCGATAACCTTGAGCAGATTGCCTGAGAAGCTCGCGTCGGCAACGCGGTTGATCGACGTGACGTTGATCGTGCGCGTGTTGCGATATTTGCCATGGGCATAGGCCGCAGTCAGGTCGACATCGAGGACGCCGGCCGCATAATCGACGTACCCGCCGACCTGCCAGCTGTTGCCCCGACCCCTGCTGGTGCCCGCGCGATAGTCGAACTTGTCGTGGCTGTAGCCGCCAGCGACGCCGAAGGTCAGGCCATTGTTGCGGAAGTCGACGCCCAAGGCACCGCCGTAGATCTTCTGGTCGGTGCCGTAGTACGTATTGCGGTTCTTGCCCTTGCCCCACGAACCATAGGCGCGACCCCAGATGCTGGGTCCATCGACATGCGCCGGTGTGCCGTGCATCTGCAGCGCGATCTGGCGGGTGAACAACTCGCTCTGGTCGAGCAGCCCGGTCGCATAAGCCGCATAGGGTTCTGGGCTGGCCTGGGTGAAGAACGACTGGGCCTGCGCTGCCGTCATGTTGTCGACCGCAGTAACGACCGTCGCCGCATCACCGGTGGCCCCCGTTACGAGCGCCTGGAACCCAGTCGCCGTGGCGATCTGGTTGGGCGTCGCGCCGGCACCGAGCCCAGCGGCATAGTTGGTCCGCTGGATGGTCAGGCGATAGACCTGTCCGCCCGTGATCGAGACGATGCCCGTCGGGAAGAAGTTGATGAACGGTGAGATGGCGTTCCCGGTCACCAGGCTTCCGGCGACGCCGTTGAGCGACGTGCCCGCGAAGGCGCCGGCGATCGTTGTCGCCTTGACGACATCAAAGGTTGAACCCGCGACGTAGAGTCCACCGGGCGAGGTCAGCGCGAGGTTGCCACCGAGCGTCGCCGCCCCGGTCACCGCCAACTGGTCATAGCCGGTGCCTGCCACAGCCGAGGGCGTCACGTCGATCGCGAGCGTCCCGGTCGCGGTTTGCGTGAACGGCCCCGTGATACGGAAAATTCCGGTCGTGCCGGCCGTGCCGGGATTGAGCGTCCCGCTGTTGGTGACCGCGCCGACGACAAGGCCAGTTCCGGTCAGCGTGCCGGCATTGGCGACCGCTCCCGTGACAGTCCCGTTGACGACCGTGTTCGACCCTGCCGCCCCGGTAACCGCACCAGTGAGCGCGCCGCCGCTGGCGACGTTGAGCGTCGCGCCGGACGCCACGCTGGCCGGCGTGGTGTAGGCACCCGTGACATTGACCGTCCCGGCGCTGACACCGAGGTTGCCGCTCAGCGTGCCCGTGCCACCCAGCGTCAATGCGCCGGTGCCGACCTTGGTCAGTCCGGTGCCGGCGAGCGTCCCGGTGAGCGCGGTCGACGTATTGTTGCCGCCCGCCGTCAGGGTGAAGCCGGCGGTGTTGACCGCGCCAGCGCCGGCGATGCTGCCGACCGTCTCATTGCCCGATAGCTGGAAGGTCGCGCCGGTGCCGACCGTCACCGCCGACGTATCGCCGATGCCGGTACCCGCCGCGACGAGCGTGCCGCCGGTGACATTGGTCGCCCCGCTATATGTATTGGTGCCCGACAGGGTCACCGTGCCGGTGTTGAGCTTGGTGACGGTACCAGTGCCCGACAGGTTGCCGGCATAGGTCCCGACCGTGGTTTGGTCGAATACCAGCGCCGCGTTATTGACGATCGGCCCCTGGAGCGAAGTCGTCGTGCCGGTCAGCGTGCCCGCCGAGACAGTAGTGCCACCGGTGTAGCTGTTCGCTCCACCCAAGGTAAGGTTGCCCGCCCCTGTCTTGGTCTGCGCGCCGGCGCCCGAAATGACGCCCGAAAGCGTCGTCGCGGCATCGGCCTGAACCGTGCCGCCGCCCGCGCCGAGCGTGGCGGTATTGGCCAGCGTCAGCGCAGCGGTGGTCTGCAGCGTGCCACCGTTGAAGGCGAGGTTGCCGGTGCCAATGTTCGCCGCCGAGCCGATTGCAATCGTGCCACCGTTGAGATTGGTGACGCCGGTCATGCCGCTGTTGGTGCCGCTCAGAGTCAAGACTCCGGCTCCGGCCTTGGTCAGCGCACCCGCGCCCGTCAGATTGCCGGCATAGGTGCCAGCCGTCGGCTGCGTGAACAGCAATGTCCCCGCGGCATTGATCAGGACATTGCCCTGGATCGACGTGGTGTTGCCCCCGAGCGTCCCGGCATTGACCGTGGTGCCACCGCTATAGGTGTTCGCCCCGGTCAGGGTGAAGATGCCCGTGCCATTCTTGGTCAGCGCGCCAACACCGGAAATAACACCGGCATAGGTCGTGTTGCTCGCGTCGCCGGTCGTGAGGCCCGCATTCAGAACGACCGATCCGCCATTGCCGGCCAGGCTGCCGATCGTCTCGGCGGTGTTGACCTGCAGCGTTCCGGCGGTGGTCGCAGTCGAATTGACCACCACCGCCCCGGTGTCGACGATGGCCGCGCCGCCGGTCAGGATGAGTTTGCCGTCGGTCACCGTGGTCGTGCCGGTGAACGTATTGGCACCCGACAGGGTCAGCGTACCCGGCGTCACCTTGCCGATCCCGCCGACGCCCGAAATCACGCCGCTGAACGCACCGCTACCAATGTTGAGATTGCCGCCGGACAGCGTGACCGCACCGGTTCCTCCATAGGGTCCGCCATCATTGAGGCTGCCGATCGTCTCGGTCGCGCCGACATCGAGGATGCCGCCGGTAGAAAGAAAGACGCCGCTCGTGTCGCCGATTGCAGAGCCGCCGATGACCCGGAGCGTGCCGAGACGCACATACGTCCCGCCAGTCGAAGTATTGACCCCTGACATGGTGGTGATGCCTGCGGAGCCGTTGAAGCCGACGTAGGTCACGCCGGTGCCCGACAGATTTCCGGCATAGGTCCCGGTCGCCGTGTTGTCGAAGAAGAGACCGCCAGAAGCGGCCGGCCCGGCGTTGTTCACGATCGTGTTCGCGCCGAGGAAGGAGGCGTTGCTGACCTGAAGGACCCCCGAGTTGAGGTTAATCCGGTCGGCAAGCGAAATGGGCTGACTTAGGCTCCAGATGCTCGTTCCACCATTGACGTTAAGCACGTCGAAATTCGTGACGGGAATATTCACCGTCCCGCCGCCAGCGCCAAGGTTGATCGTGTTGAGGCTCGCTGCCGCAGCAGTCAGCGATCCGCTCGGTAGCCGAGCGCCATTGGCGGCGTTGAACACGTTGGTCGTGCCGCTACCCATGTCGACGTTGCCCGTCAGCGTCCCGGTGTTGGTGATGACGTCGTTGCCCGCGCCCAGTGTGATGTTGCCCGTGAACGTGCCGCTGTTGGTGACGGTGGTGTCGCCCGACGATGACAGGTTACCGACGACCACGCCCGTGGTGTTGACGTTGAACGCGCCGCCCGCCGAGTTGATGTTGCCGGTGATGCCGCCGGCCGTCGCGTTGAAATTGTTGAGCGTGTTGGTCTGACCCGTGCCAGCCGCACCGAAGGTAATGTTCCCGGTGATGATGCCGGTCGCGGTCGACGCGTTGGAAACCGTGCTGCCGCCACCAACCGCAATGGCGGTCGCCGCAGTGATGCCGCCCTCGTTGTTGACGGCGCTGACAGTGCCGGTCGACAGCGTCCCGTTGACCGTTGCCGCGGGAATGACATTAATCGTCAAACCGGTGACCGCTGATCCGTTATAGCCATCGGGGTCCGCTGTGGAGCAGGTCACTGTCGTACCTGCCGCGTTCGGCAAGCAGTCGGCCATTGCCGCACTCGGAATGATGAAAGTACCTACGCCGACCAGGGTCGTCCCGATCATGAGGCGTTGCTTTGCGGAAATGCGGCTGATCATGTTTCTATTCCCCTGCTGACCGAGCGGAATACTTTCGTGTCCCGCGATGGCACGACTTGTATCCGACACTTTAAATTGTTGCGCAAGATTAAAGCAACGCGCGCTTGTGAACGTCATTAAGTTCCGAGGCGGTTCGCGAGCAACGAACCGAGCGCAACGACTGAACGAACGGCGACGCTACGGCAAGGGTATTTTTTTAAAGTAATAACTGGTTAGATCTGGCGTGGCAGCGACTGCTTCCAACGTGACGCGAAGAATCCTCCGAGAGGCCAGGCCGAAAGGGGCCGCGAAAGAGTTAAGAATGAATCTTCACAGACGGCTCCGTTCGCCGAGGCGGACGCACGGGCGTGGCGTTCCGTCGCCGGCCCGCGCATAATCGTTCTTGATCAAAGACGAGCCTGGCAGAGAGGCCCCTTCCCCTACTAAATTTTGGCAGGCGGACAGGATTGACGCCTCAGGACAAGATTGAACTGGCAGGGACATTGCGACGTGGATCAACCAGACTTCGATTGCTGCGACCGCACCGTCCCAAGTATTTCTGCACGGCGGAAAAAAGACCTATCCGCTCGGTTTTCAGATACTGCTAAAGCGGGACCTTGACCCTCGTCGGTGGGAGCAAAAGCATCGACGCCGATGCCTGGTCCAACACCAATCGAAATTCGATGGACGCGAACCTTACGACGTCGCGGATCCTAAGTCCTCGACCAGCCTTAACACCCGCTTGCCAAGCTCGGGGCGACAGATCAGCATATCGGGCAAATACACATCTCCCCGATTATAGCGTAGCGGCGATCCGTCGATCCGGCTGCAATGCAGGCCGCACGCCGCCGCTACCGCGACCGGGGCACAGCTGTCCCACTCATATTGTCCTCCCGTGTGGAGATAGATGTCGGCGTCGCCCAGGACAATCGCCATGGCCTTGGCCCCGGCGGAGCCCATCGGGACGAGTTCGGCGTCGAGCAGCTTGGCCACCGCAATCGCCTCGGCGGCGGGGCGGGTGCGGCTGACGACCATCCGCAGCGGGGTGCGAGCAGGGGACAACATGCGCGGCTGATCCGAGCGGAGGACCAGACCTGCGGCGGGCAACGCCACCGCGCCAACGGCGGCGACACCATCGATCGCCAGTGCGACATGCACCGCCCAGTCGGCGCGCGCCTCGCCATATTCACGAGTGCCGTCGACCGGATCGACGATCCATACGCGATCCATGTCCAGCCGCTTCCCGTCGCACCTGCTCTCTTCGGACAGCAGCCCGTCATCGGGCCGTTGCTCGCGCAGCGCGCTGACCAGAAACTGGTTCGCAATCTGATCCCCGGCCTGTCCCAGCGCATCGGGCGCGAACATATTTGCATCGCGAACGATCATCAGGATACGTCCGGCAGCCTCGGCCAGATGACCGGCGAGTTCCGCGTCGGTCATGCGGCACTGTCCAGCAGCATGTCGACGATATGATCGGCCGCTTCGACCGGCGTCATTGCCGTCGTATCGATCCTCAATTCGGGCTTCGTCGGCGGTTCGTAGGGCGAATCGATGCCGGTGAAATTGCGCAGCTCCCCCGCCCGCGCCTTCTTGTAGAGTCCCTTCACATCGCGAGCCTCGGCGTCCGCAAGCGGCGTGTCGATATGAATTTCGAAAAATTCGCCCTCGGGCAGCATCGCGCGGACCAGTTCGCGCTCGGCGGCGAAGGGCGAGATGAAGGCGGTAATCACGATCAGCCCGGCGTCGGCCATCAGCTTCGCCACCTCGCCCACGCGACGAATATTCTCGATCCGGTCGGCCTCGGTAAAGCCGAGGTCCCGGTTCAGTCCGTGGCGCACATTATCCCCGTCGAGCAGGAAGGTGTGGCGGTTCATCCGGTGCAGCTTCTTCTCGACCAGATTGGCGATCGTCGACTTGCCCGCGCCGGACAGCCCGGTGAACCACAGCACCGCCGGCTTCTGGTTTTTGACGTCGGCATGGGCCTTGCGGCTGATGTCGAGCGCCTGCCAGTGAACATTCTGGGCGCGGCGCAGGCTGAAATTGAGCATCCCGGCGGCCACGGTGGCGTTGGTCAACTTGTCGATCAGGATGAAACCGCCCAGCGTGCGACCATCGGTATAGGGCTCGAACACGATCGGCCGGTCGGTCGCGACCTCGGCGACGCCAATCGCGTTCAGGTCGAACGTCTTCGCCGCCAGATGCTCCATCGTGTTGACGTTGACCTGATATTTCGGCGGCCGGATCGTCGCCGACACCGACTGGGTGGCGAGCTTGAGCCAATAGGCGCGGCCGGGGATCATCGGCTCGTCCGCCATCCACACGATCGTCGCTTCGAAGCGGTCGGCGACCTGTGGTGGCGCATCGGCGATGGCGATGACATCGCCGCGCGAGCAATCGACCTCGTCGGCCAGCGTCAGCGTCACCGACTGGCCGGCGATTGCGATCGGGAGGTCGCCGTCGAACGTGACGATGCGCGCGACGGTCGTCGTCCTGCCCGACGGCAGCACGCGCACCTCGTCTCCGGCCGACACGCTGCCGCTCGCGATCATTCCCGAAAATCCGCGAAAGTAGAGGTTGGGACGATTGACGCATTGCACCGGCATGCGGAAGGGCCGCGTGCGATCGGCCTCTTCGTCGAGCTCCACGGTTTCCAGATAGCCGAGCAGCGTCGGCCCCCCGTACCACGGCATGTTCTTGCTCAGCGTCGCAATATTGTCGCCCTTGAAGCCGGAGACGGGAATCGCCGCGACCCGGCCAATCCCGATCGATTCCGCGAACGCCCGATAGTCGGCGGCGATCTGGTCGAAGACCGCCTCGTCATAATCGACCAGGTCCATCTTGGTCACTGCCAGCACGAGGTGGCGGATGCCGATGAGGTGCGTCAGATAACTATGGCGCCGGGTTTGGGTCAGCACGCCCTTGCGCGCATCGACCAGGATGACGGCGAGGTTGGCGGTCGACGCGCCGGTGACCATGTTGCGGGTATATTGTTCGTGGCCGGGCGTGTCGGCAACGATGAACTTGCGCTTGTCGGTCGCGAAATAGCGATAGGCGACGTCGATCGTGATGCCCTGCTCGCGCTCTGCCGCCAGCCCGTCGACGAGCAGCGCGAAAGCAATCTCCTGCCCCTGCGTGCCGACGCGGTTCGAATCGGATATGAGCGACGTGAGTTGATCGTCGAAGATCATCTTCGCATCGTACAGCAGCCGCCCGATCAGCGTCGACTTGCCATCGTCGACCGATCCGCAGGTGATGAAACGCAGCAATCGGCCGAGCTCCAAAGGCGGGTGACGATCAGCTGTTTCTAATGCGTTCACGACGTTCCCATGGCGCTGATATGCAGGAGCCCCCCCTTGCGATGCCGTCCCAGTTCTTACAAGGAGATGCCCGATAATACCGAGATGGTGATGGGCTAAACCGCCTGCCCGGCGGCGTGGCCACTGGCCCAGGCCCATTGGAAATTATAGCCGCCAAGCCAGCCGGTGACGTCGACCGCCTCGCCGATCGCGTAGAGCCCAGGCACGTTAGTCGCTTCCATCGTTTTTGACGACAGACCCGCCGTGGCGATGCCGCCGGCGGTGACTTCGGCCTTGGCAAAACCCTCGCTGCCATTGGGTGTGAAGCGCCAGTCGGCGAGGCGGGCTTCCGCCGCCGCCAGCATTCGGTCGGGGATGTTGCCGAGTTCGCCCGGCAGCGAAAGCTGATCGGCAAGCGTGGTCGCCAGTCGGTCGGGCAGCGAATGTCCCAGTGCCCGTTTAAGGCTGCTTCCCGGCCCCGCCCGTTTGGCCGCGACGAGCCAGCCCGACGTGCGCTCCGGCAGAAAGTCGATGCCGACTGCCTCGCCGCGCCGCCAGTAGGACGATATCTGCAGGATCGCCGGACCCGATAGCCCGCGATGGGTAAACAGCGCCGCCTCGCGAAACGCCGCCGTCCCGCACCGCGCCACCACCTCCGCCGCCACCCCCGCCAGCGTGCGGAACAGCAAATCGTCCCCGGCCAGCGTCAGCGGCACCAGCGCCGGGCGCGGCTCGATCAGCTTCAGCCCGAAGTGGCGCGCCAGATCATAAGCAAACCCGCTCGCGCCCATCTTCGGAATCGACGGCCCGCCGGTCGCGATGACCAACACCGGAGCAGTCAGGGTGCGCGCGCCGACGGTCACGCGATACTGGCCATCGCCATGATCGACCGCGCGGATCGCCTCGCCGCACGCGACATCGACCCCGCCCGCCGCGCATTCATCGAGCAGCATCGCCACGATCTGCCGCGCCGATCCGTCGCAGAATAGCTGGCCGAGCGTCTTCTCGTGCCACGCGATGCCATGGCGCTCGACCAGCGCGAGGAAGTCCGCCGGCATGTAGCGGCTCTGCGCCGAGCGGGCGAAGTGCGGGTTGGCCGACAGGAACCGCTCGGGCACCGTCCCGATGTTGGTGAAATTGCACCGCCCGCCGCCGGAGATGAGGATTTTCTTGCCCACCTCGTCGGCGTGATCGATGACCACCGCTCGCCGCCCGCGCTGGCCGGCGGTGGCGGCGCACATCAGCCCCGCCGCGCCCCCGCCCAGCACGATCGCGTCATAGGCGTCGCTCATTTCTGGCGGGCGGGCTTCTTGTAAGGCTTGGCGTGAGCCGACTTCTTGTAGGGCGGCTTGTTCGGACGAAGCTGTGGCGGCTTGTTAGGAACAAGCTGCGGCGGCTGGGCCTCGCCGCGGCTGTTGTTCGACGGACCGTTGCGCTCGCCCGGAGCCGGCGCGCCGGGTGACGGAATGATCGTGATCCCATTCTCGTCGTCGCTGCCCGGACTGGCGGTACGGCGGACGGCGTCGCGGAACTTCGCCTCGGCGGCGCGGGTCAGCTGGAAATAGGTCTCGTTGGCGGCGATGCGGATCGCGCCGATGGCGTTGCGCGAGACATGGCCGCGCCGACACAGCAACGGCAACAGCCAGCGCGGGTCGGCATTGTGACGGCGGCCGATGTCCATCTTGAACCAGATCGCATCGTCGAAGTCGGCGCGATCGCGCGGCCCCTCGTCGCCGCCGCGTTCGCCGCCGCCGACCTGGCCGGTCGGACCGGGTCGCGACGACAGGTCGATCAGCTCCTCCGGCTCGGGCATCTGCCCCTTGCTCGCCCGAAGCAGCGCCAGCGCAAGATCGATCGGCTGCATCTTCTCGACCAGTTGCCCGGCCAGCGCGCGATCCGCGTCGCTCGCCTCGACCGGCTCAGCCAGCGTCGTCAATAACCGCTCGCGGTCGCGCTCGCGGATCGCATCGGCGCTCGGCACCGGCACCCATTCGGCGGCAATCCGCGCCTGGCGCAGCATTCCTTCGACCCGGCGGCGGCGCGGATAGGGCACGATCAGGACAGCAGTGCCCTTCTTGCCCGCGCGTCCGGTGCGGCCCGACCGGTGCTGCAGCACCTCGGCATCGCGCGGCACCTCGACATGGATGACCAGGCTCAGCGACGCGACATCGATCCCGCGCGCGGCAACGTCGGTCGCGACGCACACCCGCGCCCGGCCATCGCGCAACGCCTGCAGCGCATGGTTGCGCTCATTCTGGCTATGCTCGCCCGACAGCGCGACCGCCGCGAAGCCGCGCTCGACCAGCGCGGCGTGGAGGTGGCGGACATTGTCGCGCGTCGCGCAGAACAGCATCGCCGTCTCCGCCTCGTAGAAACGCAGCAGGTTGATCACCGCATGCTCGATCTCCGACGGGCTGACCGCGACCACCTGATAGCTGATGTCGCCATGCCCGCGCTCGTCACCGACGGTCGAGATGCGCAGTGCGTCCTTCTGATAGCGCTTCGCCAGCGCGACGATCGGCTTGGGCATGGTTGCCGAGAACAGCAACGTCCGCCGCTCGGCCGGGGTGCCGTCGAGAATCTCCTCGAGGTCCTCGCGAAAGCCCATGTCGAGCATCTCGTCGGCCTCGTCGAGCACGACATATTCCAGCGCCGACAGGTCGAGCGCGCCGCGTTCCAGGTGATCGCGCAGCCGTCCCGGCGTGCCGACGACGATGTGCGACCCGCGCGCCAGGGCGCGTCGTTCTTCGCTCGCGTTCATGCCGCCGACGCAGGTCGTGATGCGTCCGCCGGCCTTGTCGAACAGCCACATCAGCTCACGGCTGACCTGCAATGCCAGTTCGCGCGTCGGCGCGATGACTAGCGCCAGCGGGGCCCCCGCTCCGCCATTATTGCCGCCAACCTCGAGCAGCCGCTCCGCCATCGCCAGCCCGAACGCGACGGTCTTGCCCGACCCGGTCTGGGCCGAGACGATCAGGTCGCGGCCGCGCGCATCCTCCTCAAGAACCGCCGCCTGAACTGGGGTGGGATCGGCATAGCCCTGGGCGGTGAGGGCTTCGGCGATCAGCGGGGGAAGCGTGGGAAAGGGCATGAGTCTCGATGATTCTTGGCAAACCGCCTGGAAGCGGGCGCGGGTGATGTCCGCGGCCAGCGGGCGTCGGAACGAGCACAGGGCAAGACCGGGAACGCAGGTGGCGCGGAAAAAGGCCCCCTACCGGTTTTCCGTCCGAACTGCCACCCGCGACTGTTTACAGTATCAAGCCAAAGTGAAATTCGGCAATCGCGGTCTTTATCGCGGTCGATCCAGCGATATCGCTCCGCTTATGCGGTCCCGTCACCGGGTGGCGGTGCACAAACTTGGTCAGACAGGTCACGTCCGATGCCGCCAGATTTGGAACCGTCGATCCACTCGCCACGTTCATCGCGAACGGCGAATTGCTGACAATCCGTTCATCTGTGATACATTATCACATTCGCACAGGGCCATCGATTTCCAACGAAGCGGGCCTCCCCCAATGATTGATTACCGCGTTTCCACCGTTCTCTCGCTCGTTCTGGCAGCCGCCGGCCCGGCCGCAGCCGCCGACATTGCCGCGACCAGCGCGCCGGCGTCCGACAGCGTCGTAGCGCCGGCAGGACAGGAAATCGTCGTCACCGGCACCCGCCGCCGCAGCGACGACGTGCTCGGCGACGTCAAGGTGCTCGGCGGACAGGACCTGACCAACCAGCTCCGCGCGACTCTTGGCGAGACGCTCGCCCACCAGCCCGGGGTCACGACCTCCGGCTCCGGCCCCAACGTCGCCCGCCCGGTGCTGCGCGGCCTGTCGGGCGATCGATTGCGGATTTTGACCGACGGCATCGGTGCGCTCGACGTCTCGGCCTCGAGCAGCGATCATGCGGTGGCGATCAATCCGCTCACGGCGGACTCGATCGAAGTCCTGCACGGGCCGGCGGCGCTGCTCTATGGCTCCTCGGCGATCGGCGGCGTGGTGAACGTCATCGACTCGCGCATCCCGCGCCGAATGCCCGAAGCGCCGCTCCATGTGCAGGGCATCGGCGGCTTTGGCAGCGCAGCCAATCAGATCATTGCTAATGGCGAAGTCGATGTCCCACTCGGCTCGCATATTGTCGTTCACGGCGATGCCAACTACACCCACAACGACGACCTGCGCACCGGCGGATACATACTTTCCGCGCCGCTCCGAGGCCAAGCTGCGGCCAGCGCTGACCCGGAAATTCAGTCGCTCGCGACGCTCAAGGGAAAGCTGCCCAACAGCGACGGTCGCGGGTTCGAAGCGGCGGGGTCGGTCGCCTATATCGACGGCGCCCTCAACATCGGCGTCTCGGTCACGCGCCACACCGCCAACTATGGCGTTCCCATTCGCTACTCGCTCGATCCCGACATCGAGGCGGACCAGACGCACATCGACGTTCACCAGACCCGCTATGACGCCCGCGCCGAAATTCCGCTTTCCGGACTGTTCAAGCAACTGCGCCTGCGCGGCGGCTATTCAGATTACAATCACAAGGAAATCGGCGCCGACGGCGGCATCGGCAGCCAGATCTTTTCCAAGGGTACGGAAGGGCGCGCCGATCTCGTCCAGCGCGACACCGGCGGCTGGGGCGGCATCAGCGGCGTCCAATATCTCGATGTCCGTCAGCGGATCGCGGGGGACGAGCAGTTCCTGCCGCCTACCCACCAGAAAACATACGGTTTGTTCACCGTCCAACACATCGACGCGGGCTCGCTCCGGCTCGAGGCCGGGGTCCGATATGAGCATAGCGATCTTCGCGCGACGGCGAGCAGCGTCGTCGGCAACCCCGACCTCCAGCGCAAATATTCGACCCTCTCGCTGTCCGCAGGAGGCACCTACGCGCTCGGCGACGGGTGGAAGCTCGGCCTCAACCTTGCCCGCTCGCAGCGCGCGCCGTCGATCGACGAGCTTTACGCCAACGGGCCACACGGCGGCAACGCGAGCTATGAGCGCGGCAACCCCGACCTCGGCATCGAACGCAGCGTCGGGTTCGAGGCGAGCATCAGGCACAACAGCGGTCCAATTGACCTCACTGCCACCGCCTACGGCAGTCACTTCGGCAACTTCCTCTATCAGGCACCGACCGGCGAAGTGATCGACGACCTGCCCGTCTATGAATTCCGCCAGGGAAGCGCGCGCTACGTGGGCTTAGAGGTCGAAGCCGACGTGCGGCTTGGTGAAGCAGGCGGGATCAAGTGGGGTTTGGAAGGGATTGCAGATGCCACCCGCGTGACGATCAAAAACGTCGGCCCGGCCTCCCTGATCCCTCCGCTCCGGTTGCAAGGCGCGCTCACTGCTAAGCGTGGCCCGGTCAATGCGCGGATTGAGGTCGAGCATTCCTTCGCCCAGCGTCGCAACGCCGCGCTCGAGCTGCCAACCGATGGCTTCACGCTCGTCAATGCCGGCCTCGACTGGCATCCGCTCAAGGCGCAACCGGACCTGACCCTGTCGTTGTCCGCGAACAACATCTTCGATGTCGAGGCGCGGCGTTCGACCAGCCTGTTGAAGGATTATGCTCCGCTCGCCGGACGCGACTTCCGCGTGACGGCGCGGTTCAGCTACTAAAGCTCAATCCCTGCGGCGATCGCTTCGAGCTTGCGGACGCGTTCCTTGAGGTCCGCAATCTCGATCCGGCCGCCGGTCGGGGCGTGGCTCGGTCCGGCTCCGCCTCGGCTGGCCAGTTCCAGTCGCTTGTACTCGAGCCACCCGCGCCAACCCTTGAGCAGGGCGATCGCGGCGATCACCAGCGTCGCAACTAGGCTTGCGCCCATCACCGCGATCGAGACGGGGTCAGTCATCACTTTTCCTCCCGCAGCGCTTCGATCTCCCGGGCCAGCGCATCATTGGGGCGCGCGAGGTGATCGTCGATCGCCATCAGGCGGCGGTCGGTGACGTCGAGTTCGGTGCGCATCATGTGGACCGATGGGCGCGTTTTACCGAGGTCGGCCATGCGATCATAGTCGCTGCGCCGCTCGGCCGCGCCGTTGAGCTTTTTGTCTTTCATCCGCAGCCAGATGGCCGCGCCGACATAGCCGACCAGGCCGATTTTCCAGCCGACCAGCAGCGCCAGCGCGACGAAGCCGATGCGGATGACCGTCGGGTCGATATTGAACACGTCGCCGAGGCGCGAGGCAACTCCGGCGAGCTTGCGATCGCGGCGGGCAAGCGAATAACGAACCATGATCATTTCCCCTTAATGACGCGCCGCGCGGGCGGCCTTGAGTTGTTCGAGTGCGGCATCGACTTGCTCGGTTGCGCGCAGTTCGCGGATTTCCTCTTCCAGGCTTTTCGGCCCGGTCATGCCCAGTGCATCGGCCATTCCCTCGGCGAGGTCGGCGCGGCGTTCCAGTTGCTCGAAGCGGGCGAAGGCATCGTCGGTCCGACTACCGTGAAGGGCCTGGCTGACGCGGGCCCGGGCGACCGCAGATTCTATCCGCGATGCAATCGAAGCCTGGCGGGTGCGCGCTTCGCGCAGCTTCGCCTGAAGGCGCGCAATGTCTTGCTCATAGCCCTTGAGCACATCGTTCAGCCCGTCGATCTCGGCGCGCAGGCCGCCGGCCATGTCGCTCGCCTGCTGGCGCTCGTTGAGCGCGGCGCGGGCCAGATCCTCGCGGTCCTTCGACAGCGCCAGTTCGGCCTTCTCGGTCCAGCCGGCCTCGATCGTTTCGAGCCGCTGCAGCGCCCGGCCCATCTCCTTCATGTCGGCGATCGATCGCGCGGCGGTGGCGCGGACTTCAACCAGCGTCTCCTCCATTTCTGCGATGATCACCCGGATCATCCGCGCGGGGTCTTCGGCCCGGTCGAGCAATTCGGTCATGTTCGCGGCGATGATGTCGCGTGCCCGGCTGAACACCGGACCCGACAGGATGCCGGCGAGCGGGGCAAAGCGCAGCGGCGCAACGGGTTCTGCCGATGGCGGTGGCGCGGCGCGCGGGATACGCACCGGCAAGACCGCCTCGATCGGCTCCAGGTTGAAGTCAGGCATAGGTCACGTTGACGAGCGGGCGAGCGGCGCCGGCGGCACCGGGGCCAACCGCAGTACCGACCGCGATCGTGCTGAACAGCAGGGCAGCGGCGAACACTGCCAGCTGCCGGTGAAAGGTCCCACGAGAAAACATTTCGAAACTCCCTTTTGGCAGGCCACGTTGTCGGCAGCCCGATACAGCCTACCATACAAGAGCCGTGCCAATCGCGGATTTGCGCCAAAAAGCATTTTGCGGGCTGTCGCTTCAGGGAGAATTAGCGGGTTTTGCCACCAGCAATTGGTGCGCCGTCCCAACCCAGGCGGTGGAACCACATCGTTCCACAGGCTTTCATGCGGCGACAGGATTCGCACAGGAGATTTGCATGCTCGGGAAGCTCGTCGCCGCGTTTATCGGTGATAAGATCATGGCCAGCAGCGGTCGCGGCGGAGCGGGCGCCGTCGTCGGCGCCGCGACCGCCGCCGCCGCCCGGCGCGGGATCGGGCCACTCGCGACGGTCATTGCCGCAGGGTACGGGCTAAAGAAGCTTAACGACTATCACAAGGCGCGCCGCACTTAGATCCGGGCCTATCTGGCCGGCTTGACCTACTTCGGAAGGCGCTCAAGGATCTCGATGCCGCGCTCGACGGCGCGAATCTCGCTCTGCGCGAGCCGGTCGAGCCGCTGGGCCAGCGACCCTGCTGCGGTCCCGCGCTGGTCGAGCAGCGCTCGCCCCCCCTCGGTCAGCCGCAACGCCAGCCGGCGGCGGTTGTCCGGGTCGGGTGCTCGATCGATCAGTCCCGAGCGGACCAGTGCGTCCACCGCGCGGCTGGCCGCCGGTGCGCCGCGCCCCGAGCTCGCTGCCACCTGCCCCAGCGTCGCAGGCTCATGCTCTGACACCGCCGCCAGCAGTGTGCGCATCGCCCGGTCGCCGCGTTCGGCGTAACGCTGATCGTCCAACGTTTCGAACAGGGCCGACAGTCGCGCGGCGATGGCAGCGGGGGAATGCGGGTTCATCATTGCAAGATGCAACAGTTTTACATCGCTGACAATTGCCAATGACGAAACGATGCTTGCGTCGAGCCTGGCGCCCTGCTCAAACGCCGCATGAGTAAGGCCACCCTCGTCCGCCCCGCCCTGCCTCGCAATGTCTGGATCCTCGGATTCGTCAGCTTGCTGATGGACCTGTCGAGCGAGATTTATCACGCCCTGCTGCCCGCTTTCCTGACCATCACGCTCGGCCTGCCGGTGGCGGCGATGGGCGCGCTCGACGGGATGGCGGAGGCCACTGCTAACATTGCGAAGCTGGGTTCCGGCGCGCTCAGCGACCGGACCCAGAAGCGCAAGCCGTGGATCCTGCTTGGCTATGGCATGGCCGCGCTGTCGAAACCGCTGTTCCCGCTGGCGACCGGAGCTATCCCGGTGCTCGGTGCGCGGTTCGTCGATCGTATCGGCAAGGGCATCCGCGGTGCGCCACGTGACGCGATGATCGCCGACGAGACGCCGCCCGAATTGCGCGGCCGGGCGTTCGGGTTGCGCCAGTCGATGGACACGGTGGGCGCTTTCCTTGCACCGCTGGCGGCGATCGGGCTGATGATCTGGTTCAGGAACGACATCCGCGCCGTGTTCTGGGTCGCGGTGATCCCGGCGTTCCTGTCATTCTTCTTTGCTTGGACGATGTTGCGGGAGGGCTCAGACAAGACGGACACCAAGGTGAAGATGAAATGGGCCGGCTTCCGCTTGCTTGATCCGGGGGTCAAACAGCTGATCGGGGTGGGCTTCCTGTTCGGGCTGGCGCGCTTCTCCGAGAGCTTCCTGATCCTCAAGGGCATCGATGCCGGCATCGCGCCGAGCTGGTCGCCGATCGTGTTGGCGCTGTTCAACCTTGCCTATCTCCTCCTTGCCTACCCCGCCGGGATCTTCAGCGACCGGATGAATCCGCGCACCATCCTGCTCGTCGGGATCGGACTGCTCGTCGGCGCTGACTTGGTGCTGGCAAAAGGCGAGGCGCTGTGGACGGTCGGACTGGGCGTCGTCCTGTGGGGGGCGCACATGGCGTTGACCCAGGGCATCTTCAGCCGGATGATCGCCGATGCGGCGGGCGCGGAGCGGCGGGCGACCAGCTTTGGCGCGTTCTTCTTCGTGTCCGGCATCGCCGCCTTGCTGTCGAGCCTCGGCGCGGGTTTGATCTGGGATCGCGACGGACCTGCCACGACCTTTATGGCCGGGGCGGTGCTGGCCGCCGTTGCCGGTGCGATGGTCCTGCTGCTGCCGAAAGCCGATTCAGCGGCTGCGTGACCTGAACGGCGGCATGCGGTCGGCAACGGCCGTCTGGTCGAAGAACTGCTGCTTGAGGGCGGCGAGGACGTGCAGCACGAGCACCCCGATCAGGCTCCACGCCAGCAATTCATGAGCCTCGGCCACCGGCCCGATTGAAAGGGCCGGGAATTTCAAGCCCCAGCGCAGAATCGTCATCCCGCCGACGGCGCGCTCCGCGACCAGCCCCAGCCCGGTAATCGGGAGGGCAAACATCAGAAAATAGAAGAGGCGGTGATTCCACACGGCCGCCGCCCGCTCCCACTTGGGAAAGTCGGCCGGAAACCGCGGTGGCGGGTTATTGGGGCGAATGACGAGCCGGAGGATGGCGAGTAGCAGGATCGCCACCCCGACCGTCTTGTGCCAGGCGACGATGTCCGTCTTCTCCGGCCCCTTGGGCATGTCGGCGAACTTCAGGCCAATGGCAATCTGAGCGAGGATCAGCAGCACGCTGAACCAGTGGATCGCTACCGCCAGCGAGGAATAGCGAACTGCGACCGGACCCGTCGTGTCGTCGACCATCCGGTCCATCGTTGGCCTCCTAGCGGGTAAATTTTTCGCCCCGCGTCCCCTTGTCGAGGAGTAACTCGCTAAACGAGAAATCGCTCCCCATCCGCTCCTGCTGGCGCTTCAGCCCGTCGACGATGGTCGCGAGTCCGACCGTGTCTGCCCAGAACATCGGCCCGCCGCGATAGACCGGCCAGCCATAGCCGTAGATCCACACCACATCGATGTCAGACGCGCGTTGGGACATGCCCTCCTCAAGGATTTTAGCACCCTCGTTGACCATCGTGTAGAGCGTTCGCTCAACGATTTCCTCGTCGTCGATCTGGCGGCGTTCGATGCCCTGCCTGGCCGCAAAGTCCTCGATGATCTTCTGCACCACCGGGGACGGCGCGGGACGACGCTTCTCGTCGTAATCGTAGAAACCGGCGTTCTTCTTCTGGCCCCAGCGGTCGAGCGCACATAACGCCTCGCGGATGTTAGTCACCTTCGTCGGATCGCGGTGCCAGCCGATATCGACCCCGGCGAGATCGCTCATCTGGAACGGTCCCATCGGCATGCCGAAATCGAGGTGGACCTTGTCGATCTGCTCGGGCGTAGCGCCTTCGAGCAGCAATTTCTCCGCCTCACGGTGGCGCGGAATGAGCATGCGGTTGCCGATGAAGCCGTAACAAACTCCGGCGACGACCGCGACCTTCTTGATCCGCTTGGCGAGCTGCATCGCGGTGACCAGCACGTCGGGCGCGGTCTTCGCTCCGCGCACGACCTCGAGCAGCTTCATCACATTGGCGGGCGAGAAGAAGTGCAGCCCGACAACGTCCTGCGGCCGCGAGGTGGCGGCGGCGATCTCATCGATGTTCAGATAGCTAGTGTTGGACGCGAGGATCGCGCCGGGCTTGGCGATCGCGTCGAGTTTGGCGAAGATTTCCTTCTTCACGTCCATCTGCTCGAATACCGCCTCGATGATCAGGTCGCAGTCGGCCAGCGCAGAGAAATCGAGTGTCGGCGACAGCAAGCCCATCGCGCCCTTGACCTGCTCAGGGCTCATGCGTCCCTTCGCGGCGGTTGCCTCGTAGTTCTTGCGCATCAGGCCAGTGCCACGATCGAGTGCGTCCTGCTGCATTTCGACGATGG
>NZ_JANMWY010000258.1:0-27883 GCF_031380695.1 Sphingomonas sp.
GATCCTGTTCGAGCATCTGTTCTGGTTCTTCGGCCACCCCGAGGTTTACATCATGATCCTGCCCGGCTTCGGCATGGTCAGCCAGATCATCGCGACGTTCAGCCGCAAGCCGGTGTTCGGCTATCTCGGCATGGCCTACGCCATGGTCGCGATCGGCGTGGTCGGGTTCATCGTGTGGGCGCACCACATGTTCACCACCGGCATGGACGTGAACACGAAGATGTATTTCACTGCCGCGACGATGATCATCGCGGTGCCGACCGGCGTGAAGATCTTCAGCTGGATCGCAACGATGTGGGGCGGGTCGATCACGTTCGAAACGCCGATGCTGTTCGCGATCGGCTTCATTTTCCTGTTCACCGTCGGCGGCGTGACCGGGGTCGTGCTCGCCAATGGCGGCGTCGACACCTATATGCAGGACACCTACTACGTGGTCGCGCACTTCCATTATGTGCTCAGCCTCGGCGCAGTGTTCACCCTGTTCGCCGGCTTCTATTACTGGTTCCCCAAGATGAGCGGGAAGATGCTCAACGAGCCGCTCGGTAAGCTCCATTTCGCGCTGATGTTCATCGGCGTGAACATCATCTTTTTCCCGCAGCACTTCCTCGGCCTCGACGGCATGCCGCGGCGCATCCCGGATTACACCCCGGCGTTCGAGAAGTGGAACATGGTTTCGACCTATGGCTACATGATCACCATCGCGGGCATGGCGGTGTTCTTCGTCAACCTGTTCTGGTCGCTGGCGGCCGGGAAGAAGGCGGGCGACAACCCGTGGGGCGAAGGCGCGACGACGCTGGAATGGACCCTGTCCAGCCCGCCGCCGTTCCACCAGTTCGAGACCTTGCCCGTCATCGACTAGTTTGAGGCGCCGAGAACAAGGGCCGTCTTGCGAGAGCAAGGCGGCCTTTTTCGTATAGACGCTTAAAGTCTGTCCTGACGTAACCGACGCGCGGTCGAGTGGCCCGGCATCCCGACGATCATGTCAGATTCAAAAGCGACCTTCGCGAGCGTGAAAAATCCTCAGGATACGGATAGCGTTAGCCGCCAATTCGTAGCGGATGACATACAGGTCGACGCGAAATTCCCTAACTTCGCGCGGCTCGAATTCGTTCAATTTCGATCCTCGTCTGGGAAAGTCGAGGAGTTTTTCAGGCGTCGCAATCAAACTGTCCAATGTCGCGTCGGCCGTGTCGACGTCATGCCTAGCCAGGAAATAGTGCAGACGGCCAAGGTCCGCTTTTGCCGAGGCCGACCACGCCAGCTTCATGCCGCCGACTTGGTCCGTCCATCGCGCTTCGATTGCTCGGCCCAGATTTTGAGATCATCATGATCGATCATGCGGCCCTCGTCGACATCCTTGATCGCATCCATTGTCATTGCGTATCGCCGCTGTTCTTCGTCCAACCACTGAACGACGGCTTCGCGCACGATCCAACTCTTGCTGCGTTCGATGCGCTCGGCAATCTCGTCCATTCGGGCAGCGACATCCTCTGGCAGCTTTGCCGTCACCACACGTCCAGCATCGGTCATATCAAATTCCCGGCAAAAATTGTATTTCAATAACAACCAATATGAACCAATAACACCGCTCAGACAACGACCACGATATCGATTGAGCGCGCCCAACTCCTCGTCGTGCCGCGCAAGCATAGGCCAGTGAGAACATAACAAGAACTCAATTCGCATCCGTTTTGGCTCATTACTGCTCGTGAGCGGCAAACTGGACGAGGGACAGCTCCGTCCCTAGGGGCTTCCCAACTGAAAGGATCACAGTGGGAAATGTCACCGTCATCGGCACGCAGTGGGGCGACGAGGGGAAGGGCAAGATCGTCGACTGGCTCGCCAGCCGGGCCGATGTCGTCGTCCGTTTCCAGGGCGGGCATAACGCCGGGCACACGCTGGTTGTCGGCGATGCGGTCTATAAATTGTCGCTGCTGCCGTCGGGCATCGTACGCGGCACGCCGTCGGTCATCGGCAATGGCGTGGTGCTCGATCCGTGGGCATTGAAGGCCGAGGTCGAGAAATTGTCGGCGCAGGGGGTGACGATCACCCCCGACGTGCTGCGCATCGCCGAGACCTGCCCGCTGATCCTGCCCATTCATCGTGATCTCGATGCGCTGCGCGAAGACGCATCCGGCGCGGGCAAGATCGGGACGACCCGGCGCGGGATCGGTCCAGCCTATGAGGACAAGGTCGGGCGGCGCGCGATCCGGCTGTGCGACCTTGCCCATCTCGACCAGCTCGACCCGCAGCTCGATCGCCTCTGCGCCCACCATGACGCGCTGCGCGCCGGGTTTGGCGAGCCGCCGGTCGACCGCGCGGGGCTGCGCGCCGAACTGGCCGAGATCGCCGCCTTCGTCCTGCCCTTTGCCAAGCCGGTGTGGCGCGACCTCGACGAAGCCCAGCGGGCGGGCAAGCGCATCCTGTTCGAAGGCGCGCAGGGCGTGCTGCTCGATGTCGATCACGGCACCTATCCGTTCGTGACCTCGTCGAACACGGTGGCGGGGACGACCGGGCCGGGCAGCGGCATGGGGCCGGGCGCGGCGGGGTTCGTGCTGGGCATCGTCAAGGCCTATACGACGCGGGTAGGGAGCGGCCCGTTCCCGACCGAGCTGGAGGACGCGACCGGCCAGCGGCTGGGCGAACGCGGGCATGAGTTCGGCACGGTGACCGGGCGCAAGCGCCGCTGCGGCTGGTTCGACGCGGTGCTGGTGCGGCAGGCGGCGGCGGTCAGCGGCATCACCGGCATCGCGCTGACCAAGATCGACGTGCTCGACGGGTTCGAGCGGGTTAAGATCTGCACCGGCTATCGCATCGGCGAGACGCTCTACGACTATCTCCCGCCGCACGCTGCGGACCAGGCGCGGGTCGAGCCGGTCTATGAGGAGATGGACGGGTGGGAGGGCACGACGGCGGGGGCGCGCAGCTGGGCCGATTTGCCGGCGCAGGCGATCAAATATGTCCGGCGGGTGGAGGAGCTGATCAGGTGCCCGGTGGCGCTGGTGAGCACGTCGCCGCAGAGGGACGACACGATTCTCGTGAGGGACCCGTTCGCGTCTTGAGCCGCTGGGCAAAACTTACGCTGAGGCAACAGGCCGCTGGCCGGTCGACGAAAGCCAGTAGCCTGCACAACTCCGTCACAGCCGGTCGCAAACCCCTGCTGCGAATCAAAAAACTTGCAGGCTACCTTTACCGCTCACGACGAAGCAGCCTTGGCCAGCGCGACAATTGGCGCGTCAGCCTCCGACATGGCGGAAAACTCCGACGCCGCAACTGATTGACGAGTTCCACTGCGCGTACAAGCCGCTCGGATTATGTTCGAACAGCCATATATGCAGATCGTAATGCGGCATGAAGCCGTGCGCCTCATCCTGCGGGGTAGCTGGATTGTCAGCCATGTAGTTATACTCCCGGCCGCGATAGCTCGGGGGCTTCTTGTTGCTGGCGTCCCATGCCTGCGCAAAGACAAGGAGTTCGATCCCAACGAGTTTCAAACCACCCTGGCCGTCAGGAAGATAAAGCAGCACTGCTGGCGGTTCGACCCCCGTATAGGTTCCAGTTCCGTTGACCCGCCCGTTGACGGGCGCGGTCAAACCCAGGAGCCGGGGGTTCACATAATGGTGACCCATCGTGCCAAGTATTGGGTGAGCCTCGCATCCCGACCCTTGAACATAGCCATGGCTTCGGGCGTATGCCACGCTCTTGTACGGTTCCAGTTGCCGCGCCAGTTGCTGCAAGGATTGATCGGGTTGAGTTCGCGGAACGTCGGCAGGGGCCGTGGTTGCGATCAACGCCGAGGAAAATGCAAGAGCTCTAAAAAATCTCGACATAACGTACCTCTCCAGCCTGACGCCCAAGGCACTCGCTGTCATTTCGACAGTTTTGCTGCGATACGCTCTTGATCTAGATTAAACCATAGGATTTCGGCATCCGTTGCGCGAGTGATCGCGCAAGCCCTGGTGAAGGCAGCTGCCCGGCGAGGGTTGCCGCCTTCAGCTTTCAGACGGTGCTGATATCCGGCGCGTCTTCGGCTTTCATGCCGATGACGTTGTAGCCGGCGTCGACGTGGTGGATTTCGCCGGTCACGCCTGAGGCGAGGTTTGATAGCAGATACAATCCCGCACCCCCGACATCCTCAATCGTCACGTTCCTACGCAACGGCGAATTATATTCGTTCCACTTCATGATGTAGCGGAAGTCGCCGATGCCGCTGGCGGCGAGCGTCTTGATCGGGCCGGCGCTAATCGCGTTGACGCGGATGCCGTCGGGGCCGAGGTCGGCGGCCATGTACTTGACGCTGGTCTCGAGCGCCGACTTGGCGACGCCCATGACGTTGTAGTGGGGGATGACCTTTTCCGCGCCATAATAGGTCAAGGTGAGGAGCGATCCGCCGGGCTTCATCATCGCCCGCGCGCGCTGGGCGACGGCGACGAAGCTGTAGACCGAGATGTTCATCGTCATCAGGAAATTGTCGAGGCTGGTCTCGACATATTTGCCGCGCAGTTCGTTCTTGTCGGAGAAGCCGATGGCGTGGACGACGAAGTCGAGGCTGTCCCATTTTGTCTTGAGCGCGGCAAAGGCGGCGTCGAGCGCTGCCATGTCGCTGACATCGCAGTCGATCAGCAGGTCGGAGCCGAGTTCGGCGGCGAGCGGGCGGACGCGCTTCTCGATCGCTTCGCCCTGATAGGAGAACGCCAGTTCCGCGCCATGCTCGTGAAGCGCCTTGGCGATGCCCCAGGCGAGCGAGCGGTCGTTGGCGAGGCCCATGATCAGCCCGCGCATCCCCGCCATCAATCCGCTCATGCTTCACTCCCTTTCGTCATCGGCGTGACCGGAGTCACCGCGAGCGGTTCGGGTGAAGCATCTTCGCCCGGCTGCGGCTCCTCGACCTCCAGCTCGTCGCTATATGGTCCCGAATAGATTTCGCCCCTTAGCGCCTTGCCGCCCGCATCCGCCAGCGCGGCGTTCAATTCGGCGCCAATCGTCACGCCCAGCCCGGCGAGAAAGAAGAAGATCAGCGCGACCATCACGCCGGCCAGGCTGCCGTACGTCTTCTGATAGCCGCCGAACCAGCCGATGACTTGGGGCAGCAGTTCGACCACAACCAGCCACCAGGCGGTGACGAACAGCGCGCCGGGCCATTTGCGGCAACTCATCTTGCGATAGCGCGACGGGGTCAGCGCGAGGAACAGGAAGTAGAAGGTGACGTAGAGGGTGACGGCCGGGGCGACGCGATAGAAGCCGACCCGGGTGACGATGCCGTCGGCGAAGGGAAACCAAGTGATGATCGCCTGGTGGAGCGACGCCAACACGACCGACGCGCCCAGCGCGAGCATCATGATGATCACCGCGCCCATGATCAACGCGATCGAGCCCAAGCGATAGGTCCAGAAGGGTGCGCTGTGCTGCACGCCATAGCTGCGGCGCAGGATGTCGCGGATCGTCTCGACGAAGCTCGCCGCGGTCCACAGCCCGACCGCCCCGCCGAACCACAGCAAGGCGCCGGTCCGCACGGTCAGCACTTCGCGAATCGGATCGCGCAGGATGTCGGCTACGTTGGGCGGCAGGCGGTGCAGGACGTTGTTGACGGTCAGGATCGCGTCCTGGCTTTGGCCGAACAGATGGGCGACGGCGGCGGCGAGGATGAAGAACGGGAACAGCGCCAGGACGGCGAGATAAGCGAGGTTCCCGGCATGGATGAAGCCGTCCGAATAGACGCCGATCGCGACCCGTTTTACTACTGCCCAGGGCGAGAGCTTCGGATGGAATCGCTCGGCGACGTCTTCTCCGAACCGCGCGCGCAGGCCGGCGAGCCGCTTGCGCCGTTCCTCGGGCGACTGGGGGGAGACGGTCAGCATGGCTGAAGGCTAAACTCCAAGCGAAGCTCTGGGGTTGCCGCCGCCGGTCCAATCGTTGGCGAAGGCCTCGAGCGCAGCATCGCTGGCGGGGAGATCGACGGCGAGCGTGACCAGCTGGTCGCCGCGAACCCCGGCCTTGTCAGTGAAGCCGCGGTGCTTGAGGCGGAGGACCTTGCCCGACGAGCTGCCCGGCGGGACCGAGAGCATTACCGGGCCGTCGGGGGTCGGCACCTTGACCTTGGCGCCGAGCACCGCCTCGGTCAGCGTGACTGGGAGGCTGAGGCGAATATTATTGCCGTCGCGCGTGAAAAAGGCGTGGCCGGCGATCTCGATCGAAACGATCGCATCGCCCTTGCCGCCGGCGCCTTCCTGGCCCTGGCCGGAGAGGCGGATCTTGGCGCCGTCCTCGACCCCGTTGGGAAGCTTGAGGTCGAGCGTGCGGCCGCCGGCGAGCGTGACTCGCTGGGGCTTCATCGTGGCGGCATCGACGAACGGGACCTTGAGACGATAGGCGACGTCTGCACCTTTGGCCGGTGGGGCGCTGCGTCGGCCGAAGCCGGAGAAACCGCCGCCCGCGCCGGCGCGACCCTGCTGGGCGCCGCCGAACAGGCCTTCGAACAGGTCGCTGAGGTCGGGCCCCTGGCCCTGGTCGAACCCGCCGCCGGGGAAGCCCTCGGGCGCACCGCCGGGACGCGGTCCGCCATAGCCGCCGCCACCGAACGGGCTCTTGGGATTGCCGTCCTCGTCGATCTCGCCGCGGTCATAGCGCGCGCGTTTGTCCTTGTCGGACAAGAGGTCATAGGCCTGCGTCACCTGGGCGAAGCGATCGGCGGCGTTGGGATTGTCGGTGTTGCGGTCGGGGTGGAGCTGCTTGGCGAGGCTGCGATAGGCTTTCTTGACCTCGGCCTCGGTCGCGTCGCGCTTGATCCCCAGTCGTTGGTATAAATCCATGCGGTTCCTTACGCACATAACACAGCGTCGGCCAGATGGGTTCGGCATGCCTTGTTGCCAAGCATGTTGCGGCGCGTCACCTGCAGCGACTAAGACACGCGCATGTCCGACGATCCCTTCGCCCTGTTCGACATCTGGTTCTCTGAAGCGAAAGTGAGCGAACCCAACGATCCCGAGGCGATGGCGCTGGCGACGGTCGCGGCGGATGGGCGGCCGTCGTCGCGGATGGTACTGCTGAAAGGGCATGGGCCGGAGGGATTCGTGTTCTACACCAACCTCGACAGTCGCAAGGGCGGCGAGCTGGCGGACCATCCGGTCGCCGCGCTGCTGTTCCACTGGAAGAGCATCCGCCGCCAAGTCCGGATCGAGGGGCCGGTCAGCGCAGTGTCGGACGCCGAGGCGGACGCCTATTTCGCCAGCCGTAGTCGCGATTCGCGGCTCGGCGCGTGGGCCAGCGACCAGTCGCGCCCAATGGAATCGCGCGACCTGTTCGAAGCGCGGTTCGACGAAGTGCGCGACCGGTTCAAGGATGGCGACGTGCCGCGCCCGCCACGCTGGTCCGGCTTTCACGTGACGCCCGAGCGGATCGAATTTTGGCAGGACCGGGCGCACCGGCTGCACGAGCGGCGGCTGTTCACGCGCGATGGCGATGGCTGGGACGAGGGGCTGCTCTATCCATGAGCGGCGCAGGGCACAATTATCTCGCGCATGGAGAGCGCTCGTCGCTGTCGACTCGCGCCGCGCTGGCCAGCGTCGGCAGCGCGCTCTTCCTCATTGCCCTGAAGAGCTATGCGGCGGCGCAGACCGGGTCGGTGGCGATGCTTGGTAGTCTGGCGGATTCCGCGCTCGACCTGCTCGCCAGCCTGGTCACGCTGTTCGGAGTCCGCGTCGCCGCTCAGCCGGCCGACCACGACCACCGCTTCGGCCATGGCAAGGCCGAGGCGCTGGTTGCGCTTGCCCAAGTGTTCATCATCGGCGTGTCGGCGGCGGCGATCGCAGCGCGGTCGGTCCAGCGGCTGCTGCATGGCGAACTGACTTCCCGTGCCGGACTCGGCATGGGCGTGTCTTTGATCGCGATTTTCGTGACGCTCGCGCTGACGACGTATCAGGCGCGCGTAGTGCGCAGCACCGGATCGCTCGCGATCGCCACCGACAAGTTGCACTACCAGTCCGACCTGCTCCTTAACGGCGCGGTCATCGTCGCGCTGGCGCTGGAGCAGTATCTCCACCTGCGCGGGGCGGATGCGGTGTTTGGGCTGATTCTCGCGGCGTGGCTGGCGTTGGGGGCGTATAGGTCGTTGAGCCATGCGCTGTCGCAGTTGATGGATCGCGAATGGCCGCAGGAGCAGCGCGATGCTTTCCTCGAGACGGCGAGGGCCTATCCCGAGCTCGCCGGGCTGCACGATTTGCGAACGCGCAGCAGCGGCACGCATCGCTTCGTCCAGTTTCATGTATGGGTGCCGGGCGACTGGACGGTGCGCGAGGCGCATGACCGGATGGACCGGGTCGAGGAGGCGCTGCAGGTACGCTTTCCCGACACCGAGATATTGATGCACCTCGACCCCGAGGGCCACACCGACCGCGAGACGATGCTTCCGTCGCGAATCACCGAGCAGGCGCGATAATTAGCGGGCCGGCGTCGCCTGAGCGAACAAGCGTCGCTTGATCTCGGCGACCAAGGCCAAGGGCCGGGCATTTTGGCGCGGGCTGATGTCGGCATGAAGGACGGTGCTGAGGTCGTCGAGCAGCCTCAGCAGCGAATCAGCCTCTGTCGGCAAGGATGTCTCGATCGCGGGGCCGTCCAGGAGCGGGGGTATGGGCGCTGGCCGCGGCGACGCACCGCCTGTACGCCCGAGCCATTCCTCCAGGCGCAGCGGTGCCGTCACCGACAATCCGCAGCGCGAGGGCTCCCGCCAAGCGACGATACCGTCCGCGCGCAACGCACCGCGCCTGAGCACGACCGCGGTGCCGACCGGGGGCAGCACCGGTCCCTCGAGCAGCACGCCAAATTCCGACAGGTTGCGGATCCGCACCGCCATTTCTTCCCGATCCGCGTGGAGCGTCGCCGTGACGAACAGCGAGCGTCGCGCCGCGGTACGACTATTGACGTCGGGGGCGGCGATGTCGGCACCGGCGATCGGCTGGATCATCATCCAACGACCCTAGAGCATTTCGCATTGCCCATCTCCTGAGCTTTGATCCGTTTCGGACCTTGCTTTTGCGCTCGATGGGGCATCAGCCCGGGAGCAGAGTCCCGCTCGCAATCGTCACCGTGTGCCCACCAACCCAGATCGTGCCGCTGCTATCGCGATTGATGTGGACGCGGCCGTCGCGGTCGATCGCGGTGCCCTGGCGCGCGAGATAGGGCGGGGTGACGAGGCCGCTGCCGGTCAGCCACTGGGCGAGCGAGGCGTTGAGGCTGCCGGTGATCGGGTCCTCGATGATCTCGCCACGCTTGTCGCTGAAGAAGGCGCGCACTTCATAGGCGTATCTGCTGCCTGGTTGGTGGAGGCCGACGACCCCGACCTCGATCCGCTGCGGCCAGTGCGGCGGCGGTCTCAGGGCTCGCACGGCGTCGGCGGAGGCGAGGCGCACCCCGATCCAGCCGGGTCCATTGTCGATCCACTGCGCCTCGACGATCTCGGCGCGGTCGATGCGCAGGAACTCGGTGACGGCGGCGAGATCGGTTTCGTGGACCGGCCCCGAGCGGATCAGCGGCGGCGCGGCGAAGGCGAGGCTGTCATCCGAGCGGCGCAACTCGACCAGCCCGGCACCGCATTGCTGGACGATACGGTCCGGATTGGCCGGCATCCCGCCACCAGCGAGCCAGGCGTGGCACGAGCCGAGCGTCGGATGGCCGGCAAACGGCAATTCGCGGTCGAGTGTGAAGATGCGGGTGCGATAATCCGCTGCCGGATCGGTCGGCGCGACCAAGAAAGCAGTTTCGGAATAGCCGAACCAGCGCGTGATGCGCTGCATTTCCGCTGGGTCGAGCGCGTCGGCCTGAGCGATGACCGGCAGCGGATTGCCCGAAAAAGGTGCCGTGCCGAACACGTCGACGAGCAGATAGGGCGCGGTCACGCGGCGACGGCGAGGTCAGCGGCCATCGTCATCGTGATGGTCCCGCCGCCGAGCAGCCGCTCGCCTTTATAGAACACCGCCGACTGGCCGGGCGAAACGCCATATTCGGGCGCAGCGAAGCGCAGCCACGCGCCGTCCCATTCGGCCGGGACCGGCTGGGCGAGCGAGCGGACCTTGGCGGTGACGGCGCGCTGTCCTTCGCCGAGCCAGTTGATGTCTTCGACCTGGGCAGCGGCAACCGCCAACGCGCGGCGCGGGCCGACGACCAGGCGGCGCGTGTCGGGCTCGATGCGGACAACGTAGAGCGGCTCGGGCTGGCCACCGATGTCGATCCCGCGGCGCTGGCCGACGGTGAAATGGACGACGCCATCGTGGTGGCCGAGCGGGCGCCCGGCGAGGTCGACGATCTCGCCCGGCGCGGCGGTCTCGGGGCGCAGCCGCTTAACCAGCCCGGCATAGTCGCCGTCGGGGACGAAACAGATGTCCTGGCTGTCGGGCTTGGCGGCGACGGTCAGGCCGGCCTCCTCGGCGATGGCGCGGACCGCACTCTTCGGCAGCTCGCCGAGCGGGAAGCGGAGGAAATCGAGCTGTTCGGCAGTGGTGCCGTAGAGAAAATAGCTCTGGTCGCGCGCTGGGTCGCGCCCGCGCCACAGCTGGGCGCGACCATCGTCGCCGAGTAATCGCCGGACATAGTGGCCAGTGGCGAGGCAATCGGCGCCAAGATCGCGGGCGAAACAGATCAGGTCGGTGAACTTGACCCCCTGGTTGCACAGCGAACAGGGGACGGGGGTGCGGCCCTGGGCATATTCGTCGGCGAAGCGGTCGATTACCTGCGTGCGGAAACGGCTTTCATAGTCGAGCACGTAATGGGCGATGCCCAGGCGGTCGCAGACCGTCTTCGCGTCGTAGATGTCCTGCCCGGCGCAGCACGAACCCGAACGCTTCACCGCCTCGCCATAGTCATAAAGCTGGAGCGTGACGCCGATGACCTCGGCGCCGGTGCGCGCGGCGAGCGCTGCGACGACCGAACTATCGACCCCGCCCGACATGGCGACAACAATCCGCGCGCCCACGGCGGGGCGATCGAGCGCAAAATCGGGAAGGGGTGAAGCGGTCATCGTCACGGGCCTTTACCCGATGTTCACCCGGAACTTCTAGATCGACTGGATACAAGGACGAGCAGGGGGCGCATTTGTCGCGGTTCGAAGGCCATTTCGATGCATCCGGTGCGACACCGGTCGAGTCCGACGAACTCGCCCGACTGCTGGCAGGCAACGCACCGACCAGTACCCGCAAGCAGGCGATCGCCTGCTATCTGTCGGCCAGCGAGGGATGGAACGACGCGTTGGCCACGCTTGGCGGCACTTTCGCAAAGCCGGCTCGGATACGGTTAACGAACGGCAAGGAATAATGACGAGCGCGTTTACCAGCGGCCTTATGAATATCTTCAAGGCCCCCGGTTAAACAGGGTCAACGGCAACAGGAAACGACAGGTTTAAGGACGAGTATGCTCGAGAACCAGAAAATCAGGCCTGCCCAGGTCATCGGGCCGCTCGGCGAGCCGCTCACGCTGGACTCGTTGCCGCCGGCGGGAACGACGCGGTGGGTCGTGCGCCGCAAGGCCGAAGTGGTCGCGGCGGTGGCCGGTGGCCTGCTCAGCGTCGACGATGCGTGCAAGCGCTACACGCTGAGCCTCGAGGAATTCACCAGCTGGCAGCGCGCGGTGGATCGCAGCGGCATGCCCGGGCTGCGCGTAACCCGAATCAAGCAATATCGCGACCAGTATGAGCGCCAGCAGCGCTACTAAAGGTAGATCGGGCGAGCGCTGATCGTTCGATCTGCTCTGCTGATTGTTTCGGACCCGACACTAGACAAAGCATTTCTCCTGCGGAACAAGACGTGCGCATCGCGCGTCTTGATGCCGGAAGGTCGTTTCGACGGCTACGTAACAGGAGGGAAAACCATGGGTCTCATCATTTGGCTGGTAGTCGGTGGCGTTTGCGGCTGGCTCGCCAGCATGGTCATGCGCACCGACGGTCAGCAGGGCATTGTCCTCAATGTCATCGTCGGCATCGTCGGCGCCGCCATTGCCGGGTTCATCTTCGGGGGCAGCGCCTCGCTTAACAATGCCATTACGGTACAGACGTTCCTCTACTCGCTGCTGGGTGCCATCGTCCTGCTGGCGATCGTCAACCTAGTTCGTCGCGGTTCGGTGCGTTAAGCGCTGTAATCGCAACCCAAGGAGGCCGCGCGGCACGAGCCACGCGGCCTTTTTTGTGTCTATTGCAGCTCGAAGCTCATCGCGACGGTAATCTGGACCTGCTGTTCGCCAGGATCCACCGAGGTGCTGGCATCTGCACTTTCAGCCTTGGCCATCATCACCATCGGACGCGGCGGGGGCGGCGCGTAACCGCCACTTTCACTCACCGAGATCGCCCGCACGACGCGCATGCCAAGCGAGCGTGCATAAAGGTCGGCGCGGGCGCGACCGGTCGCGATCGCTCGGGCGCGGGCCTCGTCTAGCGCTTCCTCGGGCTTGTCGAGCGACAGGCTTGGCCCGTTGATCTGGTTGGCACCCTGGGCAACGAGCGCGTCAATGATTTTGCCCGACGTGCGGATGTCGCGAAAACGGACCGACAGCTGGTTCGACGCCTGGTACCCGGTCAGCAGCGGCGGCTGGTTGTCGCCATATTTATATTGCGGCGAAAGGTTGAGCGTGGCCGTCTGGATATCGCGATCGGCGACTCCGGCGCGCTTCAGGGCCGCGCGCACCTTTTCCATTCGCGCCCCATTCTGGCCGATTGCATCGCTTGCCGACACCGCCTGAGTCGTAACCCCGGCGGAAATGGTGGCGATGTCGGGCACCCGGCTGACCTCGCCGGTCGCGCTGATGTCGAGCCGGGTGCCGGCGAGCGACTGGATCGCCGCCGGGGCGGGCTGGGCGACGGCAGCGGTCGGCAGCAGCATCGTGCCAGCAAGCAGAGCCGGGACCGCAAACAATCTCTTCATCACACTCTCCATAGGTCAGCCATCCCGCCACGCTGGACGGGGCGGGATGGCTTGTGGCTGAACGGTCGTTCGCTTCGGCTCAGAGTCCGCGTCGGCCCGCGATCATTCGATAGATGAACAGGATGATGAAGGCACCGATTACCGCGCCAATGAATCCGACCGGATCGCCCGGCTTGTACAGATTGAGGGCTTGGCCAAGATAGCCCGCGACCACCGCACCGGCGATGCCAAGGATGATCGTGATGATGCAGCCGCCCGGATCGCGGCCCGGCATCAGCGCCTTGGCGATCGCACCCGCGATGCCGCCGATGATGATCCATGCCAGCCAACTATGTCCACTCAGCATAATTTACTCCCCTTTTGTGGCGGGCACAGCCCAACGCGACGTGGTGCCAACGCCCGTTCATAACGGGAGTGCCGCCGTTAGTCGAAAAAGGCTTTTGCCAGTCGCGAGGCGATGCCAGTTGCTGCAACTGCGTTATTTGGCTAATACAGTTCCACAGGCCGGTCGTGGCCGATCGACGGGCCCGGAGAAGATGGCGGACATGAATCGGGAATCGAATTTCGATCCATCGCAACGGCTGATCGTCGTCGATCGCTCGAAGCGTCGGCGCACGCTGATCATCGCGGTCGCGGTAATCGCACTGGTCATTGCTGCCGTTGCGGTGGCGATGATGAAGCGCTCGCGCACTGCTATCCCCGCTGCGGGCGACAGCAAGAGCGGCCAAGTGCCGACGGTAACCGTGATCGTGCCGGGGCAACGTTCGGTCGGGCGAGTGATTACGGCCTCGGGCGCGCTGGCGGCTCGGCGCGACCAGCCGGTTGGCGTCGCCGGCGTCGGCGGACGCGTAACCAGGGTGCTGGTTGATGCCGGCAGCTGGGTCGGCGCCGGGCAGGTGCTGGCGACGGTCGACCGCTCCGTCCAGGTGCAGCAGGCGGCCCAGATCGCTGCCCAGATCGAAGCGGCGAAGGCCAATGCCGCGCTGGCCCAGTCCAATTATGATCGCGCGCTAGGGCTAGTTGCCGGTGGCTTCGTGTCCAAGGCGGACCTCGACGCCAAGCGCGCCAGCCGCGATTCGGCGCGGGCACAGGTGCGGGTGGTTCAGGCCCAATATGGCGCGGCTCGCGCGCAACTCGGCCAGCTCGACATTCGCGCGCCGACCAGCGGCCTGATTCTGGCGCGCAACATCGAAGTCGGCCAGATCGTCAGCCCGGGCAGCGGCGCGCTGTTCCGGCTGGCGCTGGGTGGCGAGATGGAAATGCGTGCGTCGATGTCGCAGGGCGATCTCGCCTCGGTTCGCGTCGGCATGCCGGCGAGCGTGACCCCGCTTGGTGCCGGACAGCCGATCGCCGGATCGGTGGCGCTGGTTGCACCGGTGATCGACCCGCAGTCGCGCCAAGGCGAGGTCCGCATCGCCATCCCCTATGCGAACTCGATCCGGCCGGGTGGATTCGCCGAGGCCCGCATCACCGCCGGCACGACCACCGCGCCGATCCTCCCGCAAAGTGCCGTGCTGAGCGACGCGCAGGGCAATTATGTCTATGTCGTCAACGCGAAGAAAGCCGTCGAGCGGCGCGCGATCAAGATCGGCGAAGTCAGCGCCGCTGGCGTGACGATCGCCAGCGGCCTGTCCGGACAGGAAGCCGTCGTGCTGTCCGCCGGGCCGTTCCTCAATCCCGGGCAGACCGTCAAGCCGACCCGCACCGTCGCCCGCTGATCCGACCACGCTGATCCGACCACAAGGCACATCGCGCCATGAGTTTTCGCAACATTTCGTCCTGGTGCATTCGCAACCCGGTCCCGCCGATCGTCTTCTTCATCGGGTTGCTGCTGGCCGGGGTGATCGCATTTCGCGGGATGAGCGTCACCAACAATCCCGACATCGACTTCCCCGCCGCCATCATCACCATCTCCCAGCCGGGTGCCGCGCCATCGGAGATGGAGACGCAGGTCACGCAGAAGATCGAGGCGGCGGTCCGCGGCGTCAACGGGGTCGACGAAATCGACAGCTCGGTGCGCGAGGGCAATAGCCAGACGTTCGTCCAGTTCCAGATCGGCACGGCGACCGATCGCGCGGTCAACGACGTACGCGACGCCATCGCCCAGGTCCGGGGCGACCTGCCCGACGGTATCCTCGAGCCGCAGGTCCAGCGGGTCGACATCGCCGGCGATCCGATCACCTTCGTCGCCGCCGAAACCACCGACATGAGCCTGGAAGAGCTTAGCTGGTATGTCGACAATGACGTCTCGCGGCGTCTGCGCGGCGTCAGCGGCGTTGCAGCCGTATCGCGCGAGGGCGGTGTCGATCGCCAGATTCGCGTCATTCTCAACCCGGCAGCGCTGCAGTCGCAGGGGATTACGGCATCGCAGGTCAACGCCCAGCTGCGCCAGGTCAACACCAACGCGACCGGCGGGCGGGCCGAAATCGCCGGATCCGAACAATCGGTGCGCGTGCTGGGCAATACCAAGACCGCCTATGACCTATCGCAGACCGACATCGTCGCCGGCGGCGGGCGGACGGTCAAGCTGGCCGACATCGCCAAGGTCGAGGACAGCTATTCCGAACAGCGCACGATGGCCAAGCTGCGCGGCAAGCAGGTCATCAGCTTCAATGTCCAGCGGTCCTCGGGGACGTCCGATCTCGACGTTTATGACGGCGTCTGGAAGGATATGAAAAAGCTGGAGAAGGAGGATCCGCGCATCCACTTCAGCGAGATTTCCAACAACGTCGATTATACACGGGGCCAATATCACTCGTCGATCGAGGCGCTGTTCGAAGGCGCGATCCTCGCCGTGCTGGTGGTTTATCTGTTCCTGCGCGACGGCCGCGCGACGGCGATTTCGGCGCTTGCCATCCCGCTGTCGGCGATCCCGACGTTCTGGTTCATGAGCCTGCTCGGGCTCAACCTCAATTTCCTGTCGCTGCTGGCGATGAGCCTGGTCGCAGGCGTGCTGGTCGACGATGCGATTGTCGAGATCGAGAATATCGTCCGGCACATGCGAATGGGCAAGACCGCCTATCAGGCGTCAATCGATGCCGCCGACGAAATCGGGCTGGCGGTGCTGGCGACGACCATGTCGATCATCGCCGTGTTCCTGCCGGTGGCGTTGATGCCGGGCATTTCTGGGCAGTTCTTCAAGAGCTTCGGCTATACCGTCGTCATCTCGGTGTTCATGAGCCTGCTCGTCGCACGGATGATCACGCCGCTGATCGCCGCTTATTTCCTCAAGTCACACGGCGAGCAGGACCATGCCGCCGGGCCAACGATGGGGCGCTATCTCAACCTGCTGCGCTGGACGCTGTCGACCGAGCGGGCCGACGCCTATCGCGCCGAGCACCCGGGCAAGCGCGGCTGGCTGCTGTCCTATTTCCGCGATCATCGTATCTGGATGGTCGGGGTCAGTTTCGCGGCGTTGATCCTGACTATTGTCCTGATTGCCACGCTCAAGATGACGTTCCAGCCCGATACCAACGACAATGATGCGTCGATCCAGATCCGCATGGCGCCGGGCGCGACGCTGGCCCAGACCGAGGGGGTAGCCGACAACGCCGCGGCGCTGATCCAGCGCGATCCCGATGTCCAACAAGTATTTGAACGGATCTACGTCGGCTCGGGCTATCTCAACGTCACGCTCAAGAAAGATCGGGTCAAGACGTCGAGCGAGTTCCGGCGGGCAGTGGCGCCCAAGCTGGCCGACATCCCCGACGCGCAGGTTACGGTGCGCGCCCCCAATGGCGGTGGGCCCGGCGGCGGCGGCCGCGACATCATGTTGTTCCTGGGCGGCGAAGACCCGGTCGCGCTGGCGGCGGCGGCGGACAAGATCGCCCAGCAGATGCAGTCGATCAACCTGCTCCGCGCGCCGCGCGTGATGGGCGAACAGGTCCGGCCGGAGATCACGATCAAGCCGCATTTCGACCTTGCGGCGAAGCTCGGCGTCACCACCGCCGCCCTGAGCCAGACGATTCGCATCGCGACGATCGGGGATATCGCGCAGAACAGCGCGAAATTTTCGCTGTCCGACCGGCAGGTTCCGATCACGGTGTCACTGTCCCAGAACGACCGGCGCGACCTTGCGACGCTCGAGAATCTGCCGGTGCCGACCGCCAATGGCGGCTGGGTGCCGCTCAAGGCGGTCGCCGACATCGGCTTTGGGTCGGGGCCGGCACAGGTCCAGCGGACGAACCAGGTCCGCCGTCTGGCTGTTGGCGCGGACCTCGCACCAGGCGTGGTGTCGAGTGAGGCGTGGAAAAAGATCGGTGAGCTGCCGGCGGTCAAGGACCTGCCCCATGGCATCGTCAAGCTGGAGCTTGGCGACCAGAAGTGGCAAGGTGAACTGATTTATTATTTCATCATCGCGCTGGCGTCAGGCGTGCTGCTGGTGTTCGCGGTGCTGGTGCTGCTTTACCGCCGGTTCCTGTCGCCGTTCGTCAACATGGGATCGCTGCTGCTGGCTCCGCTGGGTGCGGCGATCGCGCTGCACCTGACCGGGACTCCGTTGTCGCTGCCGGTGTTCATCGGCATCCTCATGCTGTTCGGAATCGTCGCCAAAAATTCGATCCTGCTGATCGATTTCGCGGTTGAGATGATGGACCATGGCACCGAGAAGAACGAGGCGATCATCGAGGCCGGGCACAAGCGGGCGCAACCGATCGTGATGACCACCGTGGCGATGGTGGCGGGCATGGTGCCGGTGTCGCTGTCGCTGTCGGGCGACGGCAGCTGGCGCGCGCCGATGGGCATCTCGGTGATGGGCGGGCTGATCTTCTCGACCATCCTGACGCTGTTGCTGGTGCCGTCGCTGTTCAGCCTGGCGATCGACATGGAAAGCTGGGTCGCGCGCAAGTTCGGGCGGCTGATCGACAATGGCGAAGAGCATAAGCCGATGGCGGAGCCGGTGCCGCAGCCGGCCGAATGAGGTGGCGTCTAAAAAGATGACAAGGCGCGGCGGCCCTGCCTAAGTGTCGGTGATGGCTCGGCGACCCCTTTCTCGCTTCAATCCAGCCCAGCCCGGTGCATCTGGGATGAAGCTTATCGCGACCGGTCTGCTGGTCGTCATGGCCGCCGTCTTCGTCGCCGCCCGCGCGATCGAACATGCCCATCCCGCCGCGTCGTGGGTCAAGGCGTTTGCCGAGGCGGCGATGGTCGGTGGGCTCGCCGACTGGTTCGCGGTGACCGCGCTGTTCCGCCACCCGCTCGGCCTGCCGATCCCGCACACCGCGATCATCCCGCGCAACAAGGACCGCATTGGCGAGGCGCTGGCGACGTTCCTCAAGGAGAATTTCCTGATCGCGCCGGTGGTGGCGCGGCGGATGCGGAACATCGATCTGGCCGGAGCGGCGGGGCGTTTCCTGCAGGCGCCGGCGGGGCAGGAGACGCGCATCCGCCGCGGCGCGTCGCGGCTGATCGCCGACCTCGCCGAAAGCCTCGACGACGAGCGGCTGGGCGGGCTGGTCAAGGGGGCGGTGTCGTCGCGGTTGAAGGCGATGGAGGTGGCGCCTTTGCTCGGCCATGCGCTGGCCAGCGCGATCAATGAGGATCGCCATGTGCCGATGCTGGAGGCGGCGATCCGCTGGATGGCGCGGGCGCTGGAGGCCAACGAAGGGCTGATCCGCGACATGGTCCACAGCAAGGCCAACTGGATCCTGAAGCTGGCCGGGATCGACAGCCGCATCGCCGACGCGGTGGTCGATGGACTGCGCAAGCTGACGGTCGAGATGGGCACCGATCCGGCCCATCCGGTGCGGCTGAAGGTCGAGCAGGCGCTGGCCGACCTCGCCAACGACCTGCAGCACAAGCCCGAGACTCGCGAGCGGGTCGAGGCGATGAAGGACGAATTGCTCGCCAACAAATCAGTCGGGTTGTGGCTCGACACGCTGTGGCAGAAGGGGCGGGCGGCGCTGATCAAGGCGGCGCGCAATCCCGATGCGGCGATGGCCGGCAAGCTCGGCGAAATCCTCCAGTCGATGGGCGCCAGCCTGGAGCATGACCCGCAGATGCGCCGGGCGATCAACCAGTTTGCGCGGCGCGCGGTGGCCGGGATGGCGGCGAGCTATGGCAGCTCGATCGTCAAGCTGGTCAGCGAGACGGTGCGTGGGTGGGATGCGCGGACGGTGACGGCGCGGCTGGAAGACGCGGTCGGGCGCGACCTGCAATATATCCGCATCAACGGGACATTGGTGGGGGGCCTGGTCGGGCTGATCCTGCACGCGCTGGACCGGCTGTAGCGGGGCGGGTCGTTACGGGGGCGCACTTGTGACGCCATGATCGCGCCATTATTTACTGCGATTGCGTGAGCCGAAAGCACCTATGAACGAGATGGCGAAACTGGAGCGCAGCGAGGCGCAGGCCGGGCCGGGGACGGCTCGCGGTGCCGTGCGCGTGGCGGACGACAAGCGCCTGCTGCGTGCCGCCGCCGATGTCACGCGTGATCACAACACCGCCGACGCGCGGATTTACTGGGCCGACCTGCTCGCTTCGGCAGCGGTTGGTTATGCCGGGCTGGCGGGGGCGATCCTGTTGCAGCCGGTCGGGTTGGCGGTTGTGGCGGCGGTCGTGGCGGTGCTTGCCCTCTATCGCGCGGGCAGTTTCATCCATGAGCTGACCCACATCCGCCACCGCGAAGTGCCGGGGTTCCGGTTTGGCTGGAACCTGATCGTCGGCATTCCGCTGCTGGTGCCGAGCTTTCTCTACGAGGGCGTCCACACGCTGCACCATGCCAAGACACGTTACGGCACGGTCGAGGACCCCGAATATCTGCCGCTCGCGCTGATGAAGCCGTGGACGCTGCCGCTGTTCGTGGTCGCGTCGATGCTCGCGCCCGTCGCCTTGCTGTTCCGCTTTGCCGTGCTGACGCCGCTGTCGCTGCTGTCGCCCAAATTGCGGACGATCGTCGTCGAGCGTTTTTCGGGCTTGCAGATCAACCCGCTGTTCCGCCGCCGTCCGGCCGAGGGCGAGCTGGCGCGCATCTGGCATTGGCAGGAGGCGGCGGCGAGCCTGTGGGCGATTTCACTGCTGGCGTTCGTTTTGTCCGGGATAGTGCCACTGCGCGGTTTTGCCATCTTCCTCGGCATCGCGGCGGGGGTGATGCTGCTCAACCAGATCCGCACTTTGGTCGCCCATCTGTGGGAGAATGACGGTGCCGCGATGAGCGTCACCGCCCAATATCTCGACAGCGTCAACGTGCCGCCGCCGTCGACTCTGCCCGCACTGTGGGCGCCGGTCGGACTCCGCTATCACGGGCTACATCATTTGTTGCCGAGCGTGCCCTATCATGCGCTGGGCAAGGCGCATCGCCGACTGTGCGCCGAGCTGGGTGCGGACAGTGTCTATCATGCCTCGAGCCATCGCGGATTGATGCCGCTGGTCGCCCGCTTGGCGGCGAGTTCGTGGCGAGGCGGTCGGTCCAGCTAGCGCCTTATTCCTCCGAGCGGATCAGGACGAATTCGCCAATCAGTAGGAACAGCAGGAACGGCGCCCAAGCGGCGAGAAATGGCGGATAGACGCCGACATTGCCCATCGCGAGGCTGAAATTGTCGACCACGAAATAGGCGAAGCCGAGAGCCATGCCGATCGTGGCGCGCAGTAGCACCTGGCCCGAGCGCGCCAGCCCGAAGGCGGCGATCGCGGCGAGCAGGGGCATCAGCAGGGTCGACAGCGGCGCGGCGATCTTATGCCACCACCCGGCCCGCGCCTCGTCGGTCTGGCGGCCGGCGGCCTCGAGCTCGGCAATCAAACGGCGCAGCGTCCAGAAATCCTGTTCGGTCGGATCGACCTTGGCCAAAGTGAAGCGTTCCGGCGTGATGCCTTTGAAGCCGATCGCCTCGGGCTTGCTGCTGACCAGGTTCATCGCCGCATCGTAGGTGCGGACGCCCTTCAGCCGCCAGCCCTGTGCGCCGCCGCCGGGAAGCTGCGCGGCGCTGGTGATATCGATCGTCCGCTGCAGCTCGCCACGGTCGCGCTCATAGACGGTGATCTGCGACAGATGGAGCGACTGGCCGGTCCCGGCGGCGTTACGCGTGCGGATCAAATCGTCGCCGTCAAGCAGCCAGATATTGCTCATCATGTCGCTTTCGGCGGGGACGGCGCGGTAGTCATTGTCGCTCCACACTTGGAGGGCGCGAATCGAGTGGACCACGACGGTCTCATTGAAGGCGAACGCGATGGCGGCAACGCCCAGGCTCGCGACGATCAGTGGGGCGAGGATCTGGTGCGCCGACACGCCGGCGGCCTTCATCGCGATAATCTCGCTGTTGGCATTGAGCGCGGCGAACATGATCAGCGTGCCGAGCAGCGCCGAGAAGGGCAGGAAGCGGGCGACGAGGCCGGGCACGCGCAGCACGACATAGTGCCATAGCTCGGCCTGACCATTGCCCGGCGCGGCGAGGATCTTGCCGCTCTCGCCGAGCAGGTCGAGCGTCATCAGCACCAGCACCAGGCTGACCAACACCGCCAGCGTGCGCGTGACGAACAGCCTGGCGGTGTAGCGCGCGATTGGCCCCGACGGCATGAAATCGAGGTTGATCATGCTCACGCTGTCACCGTCCGTCCGTCGTCATCATCGTCCACGGGCTCGCCAGGCAGGCGCCGCCGGAACAGCTTCTTCGCAATCTTGCCGATGCGCGCGAAGAACCGCTCCAGCGTTCCGATCGGCTGGCCGCCCACTCGGTGGGCGACGACATGGTACATCCACAGCACCAGCATGATCATCAGCACGAACGGCCCCCACAGCGCGAGTAGCGGCTCGATCTTGCCCTGCGCGCCCATTTGCTCACCGTATTGGTTGATCTTGTGATAGGTCACCACCATCACGATCGCGACGAAAATGCCGAGCGACGAGGTGCTCCGCTTGGGCGGCACCGCCAGCGCGATGCCGAGCAGCGGCAACACCAGCATCATCAGCGCCTCGACCAGCCGGTAGCTGGCGTTGGCCTGCGCCGGGTTGCGGTCGAGCCCGGGCGGGCCGTGCGGTCCATAAGCGCGGCGGAACACTTCGACCAAGGTCAGTTCGTCCTCGTCCGCCCCGCGGCCGCGAAATTTGTCGATCGCCGGCAGGTTGATCGGCAGGTCGTAGCTTTCGAAGGCCAGGCTGCGCGGCGCCGCGAACTTGTCCATCTGCTGGATGAGGCGACCCTTGTGGAGGCGGAAGAGGATGGTGTTAGGATCGTCGGTGGCCAGGAAGCGCCCTTCCTCCGCGGTGGCGGCGATCGACGAACCCGGCTTGTCGTCGACCTGCAGGAAAATGCCCTTGAGCTGGGTCCCGTCAAGGTCGCTGCGCTCGATGCGAAGCGTCAGGCGCTTGCCGAGCTGGTTGAACTCGCCGACCTTGATGGACGCGCCGAGTGCGCCCGAGGTGAGGTCGAAGCGCAGCTGCTGATAGCGATAGCGCGCCCAGGGCTCGATATAGCCGACGATCGCGAGGTTGAGCAGGGTCAGCGCGACCGCGAAGACATAGGGCACGCGCAGCAGCCGACCGTAGCCGATGCCGATCCCGCGCAGTGCGTCGAGCTCGGACGAATTGGCCAGCTTGCGGAAGGCGAGGAGGATGCCGAGCAGCAGGCCGATCGGAATGCCGAGCGCGAAATACTCCGGCAGCATGTTGGCCAGCATCTGCCACACCACGCTGACCGGCCCGCCGGCATCGATGACGAAGCTGAACAGCCGCAGCATCTTGTCGAGCACGAACAGCATCGACGCGAGCACCAGCGTGCCGATCAGCGGGACGGCGATGCTTCGCGCCAGATATCGGTCGATCAAGCCGGGCAAGATAATGTCGTCCCAACACCATGATTTGGCCGCAAACTGGGCCGACAACGCGCAACGGGGCAGAGTGCCCGCTGTGGGCGCTGCCGTCCTTGTGCTCATAGCGAAGCGGTTTGGAAAATCATGCGGAAATTCGGTCTTCTTTTCTCTCTTACTGCCACTTTGTCGATCAGCGGCGCGGTCTCGGCCGCGCCGGTTGGGTCGGATGCGGCCGTATGCGAATCGGGCAAGCCTTCGGTCGCGGTGGTCGTCAGCGGCTTCAAGCAGGCCAGCGGTACCCTCAAGGTCACCCTCTACGACGGCGATCCGGCGCGCTACCTCGTCCACAATGGCAAGCTGCGCAACGTCGTCGTGCCGGTCCGCTCCGGCGCGCCGATGGAGGTGTGCATCGCCGTCCCTGCGCCCGGCCTTTACGCCGTGGCGATCTTTCACGACGTCAGCGGCGACAATCAGAAGGATCGCGGTGACGGCGGCGGCTATTCGCGCAATCCCAAGCTGAGTATCTTCAACCTGAAGCCCGCCTTCCGCCAGACCGGGTTCCGGGTCGGTAACGGGCCAGTGCGGACCTCGATCACTTTGCTCTACGCCCGTGGCCTGTCGATCGGGCCGGTGAGAAGCTGATGGGTCGCGCGCGGATTGCCTTGCTGTCGAATCCTCGATCGACCGGCAATATCGCGCAGCTGCCGCGCGTCCGCGCCTATTGCGCGGCGCATCCTGACATCTTCCATTATGAAGTCGAGCGGGTCGATCAGATCGGCGAAGCGCTCAGGACCATTGCCCGGATCAAGCCGGCGATGCTGGTCATCAATGGTGGCGACGGCACCGTCCAGGCGGCGCTGACCGAATTGCACAATGGCGGTCATTTCGGCGAGAACCCGCCGCCGGTCGCGGTGCTGCCGAGCGGCAAGACCAACCTCATCGCGCTCGACCTGGGCTCGCACGGCGACCCGGTTGCGGCGTTCGAGCGGCTGGTCGCGATTGCCCAGGGCAACCTTGCCGCCCACCTCGTCCCGCGCGAGCTGATCGCGCTGCGCCACGGCGATGGCCTCGGCCAGCCAGTGATCGGAATGTTCCTTGGTGGCGCGGGACTCGCCGACACGATGCTGTATTGCCGCAACAAGATCTACCCGCTCGGCCTGCCGAACGGGGTCAGCCATGTGCTGGCGGCGATCGCGCTGGTCGTGCGGCAGCTGTTCGGGCTGAAGCTCAGCTTCCTGCCGCCCGCACCGAGCCAGCTCAGCGTCTCGGTCCGCATCGACGGCAAGCTCAGCGGGAAATTCACTCTGTTGCTGGTGACCACGCTCGAGAAATTGCTGCTGACGTCTGACGTCGGCGAGGCGAGTCGCGGGCGGCTGCGGCTGATCGCGGTCGAGCAGCGCCCGTTTCTGCTGATCCGCGCGTTCATCGCCAGCCTGCTCGGCAAGCTCAGTCGCGGTCACATCGACGGCGTCCATCTCGAGGGCTCGGATGAAATCTCGATTGAGGGCGACGCCTCCGACGTCATCCTCGACGGCGAGACGTTCCGCGCCGAGATTGGCAGCCCGATCACGCTGCGGCCGACGCTGCCACTGTCGTTCGTCCGTCTCGCCGCCTGAACCCATGACGGATAATCTGGTCGACCTCGTCCGCGCCGAGCTGGGCGCGCCGGTCGATGCGCGCGTCACTCGGCTGGCCGAAGCGATTGCGGCGAAGCATGGCGCGGCATCGCGGGCGGTACTGTTCTACGGCTCGTGCCTGCGCGAGGCCCAGCTCGACGGGCTAATGCTCGATTTCTACCTCATCGTGTCGGACTATCGTGCCGCTTACGACAAGCGCTGGCTGGCGCTCGCCAACCGCCTGATCCCGCCCAATGTTTTCCCGTTCGAAGCCGATGGCCTGGCGGCCAAATATGCCGTGCTAAGCGAAGCGGATTTCCACCGGCTCAACGGCCCGGAGACGCGCGGCGTGTCCGTGTGGGCGCGCTTTGCCCAGCCGTCGCGGTTGGTCTGGGCCAGCGACGAGACGGCGCGCGAGCGTTCGGTGGCTGCGGTCGCCCGCGCCGCGCCGACCCTGCTCGGTTCGGCGCTCCCGCCACTCACACCGCTGGCAGATGAGCTCGACATGTGGCGGCGCGCTTTCGCCCTGACCTATTCGGCCGAGCTCCGCGCCGAGCGCAAGGGGCGTAGCGGCTCAGTGGTCGATGCTGATCCCGATCGCTACCGCCGCTTCACCGCGCCGGCGATGGCGCTGGCCGTACCCGGGACGAGTGGCTGGACCCGGCGGCGGATCGAGGGAAAGGCGCTGTCGGTCGCTCGCCTCGCGAAGGCCAGCGCGACCTTTGCCGGCGGAGTCGATTATATCGCGTGGAAGATCAATCGCCACGCCGGCACGCAGATCGAGATCAAGCCGTGGCAGCGGCGGCACCCGCTGCTGGCCGCGATCAGCCTGCTGCCGCGGCTCCTCCGCTCTGGGGCGATTCGCTGACATGACCGCTTAGCGAGCGGGCAATCGCGCCGGCCAGTGCGCCGACCGTGAACGGCTTGCGCAGCAGGTCATGCCCAATCAGGTCGTCGCTCTCGCCATCGCCGACATAGCCGGTGACGAACAGGATCGCGACGTCGGACCGCATGCTTTTGAGGATGCGGACCATTTCCGGACCGGTCATTTCGGGCATGACGACGTCGCTGATAACCAGGTCAAAGTCGGCGCTGTCGAACAGCTCGATCGCTTCGGCCCCGCTCGAACAGGCGACGGGGTCATAGTCGAGGTCTTCGAGCGCGCCGACCGTGGCCGCGCGGACTCGCGGATCATCCTCGACCAGCAGGATGCGCGCGCCGGGGACGGTCAGCTCGGCCTCGCTGCCGCGCTGGGTCGCCGAGTGAAGCCGGACCGTCGCGGCACTCTCGGTGCGCGGCAGATAAATCGACACGGTCGTGCCCTTGCCGAGCCGGCTTTCGATCCCGACCTCGCCGCCCGACTGGTGGGCGAAACCGAAAATCTGGCTGAGGCCGAGCCCGGTGCCCTTGCCGACCGGCTTGGTCGTGAAAAAGGGTTCGAACGCGCGATCGATCACATCGGGGGTCATCCCCGACCCGGTATCGGTGACGGAAATGCGGACATAATCGCCCGGCTGGATATCGCCGACGGCATTGGCACCCAGCGTGACGTTGGCGGTCTCGATCAGCAGCTTGCCGGTGCCGTCCATCGCGTCGCGCGCGTTAACCGCCAAGTTGACGATGGCATTCTCCAACTGGTGCGGATCGACGAAGGTCGGCCATGCCTTGAGATCAAGCTTCGTCTCGACCGTGATTCGCTCGCCGAGCGTCCGGTCGAGCAGGTCGGACATGCCGGCGACCAGCGCCGACCCGTCGACCCGCTCGGGCAACAGCGGCTCGGACCGGGCGAACGACAGCAATCGCCGGGTCAGCGCGGCGGCGCGGGTTGCGCCCTCCATCGCATTGTTGAGGTGGAGCATCACTTCGCGTCGCGGCCCGTTCAACCGGCGGCGGGCCAGGTCGATCCCGCCAACGACGACGGCGAGCATGTTGTTGAAGTCGTGCGCGATGCCGCCGGTCAGCTGGCCGACCGCTTCCATCTTCTGGACCTGGCGCAGCTGGGCCTCGGCCGCCTGGCGCTCGATCGCTTCGGCCTTAAGCGCGGCGTTGGCATGGCGAAGTTCGCGAGTACGGTCCTCGACCGCAGTTTCGAGCGCGAGGCTTCGCTCGTATTCGCTCTCGGCTTCGCGCTTGGCCAACGCATTCTGGCGCATCGCCTGGAACGCGATCGCGCCGACGAACACCGCGCCGAGCCCGGCCAGCACGCCGAGCAGGCTGAGATAATCGGTCAGCCGGTCGGCTTCGGCGGAGAAGAATTTAGTCTGCTCCATCCGCGCCTTAAGCGCGGCGCGTTCGCTGTCGGCAATCTCGGTCAGCTTTCCGCGCAGGGCCGGGCCGGTCGGGGACTTGGTCGCCTGGTAATAAAGGTTGATCGCCAGCGTCCCCTGCTTGGCCGTAACGGCACTGGCCGCAGTCGAAAATTCCTGGCTGCGGGCATCATAGATCTTTTGGAGGTCGGCGACCCGGCGACGCTGCCCGGGATCATTCGCCGATTCCCGCCGAAGCTGGCGGATCTGGTCCCCGGCCAGTTGCCATTGGCTGTAATAGAGGTGGCCGGTGCCCTGGACATCCTCATCGAGCACGAAAGTGCCGAGTGCCGCTTCGGCGCGCACCAGCGAGGCATCGACGCTGCGGGTCAGCAGGTTGATGTCATAGGCGTGGCGCTCGCGCTCGAGCGCATCGTCGCGGGCGCGGTTCGACACGGCGACAAGGAACACCATGCCGATCAGGATCAGCGTCGCGATCATGCCGACCGCAACGGCTCCGCCGCGGCGCCAGTCGAACGCCTGATCGTCCCCCGAAGTCATGACATCCGTCTACCCGTCTTGCAATCCGAGCGAAAGCCTTGCGGCTCGGCCTAGCCGATACAACCTGTCGCTCGTCCCGCCGCTTCGAACATCGTCAGGATTTGCCCGACCTGCTCGACGCTGTGCTCGGCGCAGAGCGAGCAGCGCAGCAGGGTCATGTTACCCGGCGTTGCCGGCGGCCTCGCCAGATTGACGTATAGCCCCTCGTTGAGCAGCGCCTCCCACATCGCCGCGCCCTTCGCCAGATCGGGCATGATGACCGCGATGATCGCCGACTGCGGCGTATCGGTGCCCAGCTGGAAACCGAGTTTTTTCAGTCCGCCGTGGAGGGTTTTTGAATTTTCGAGCAGATGCGCGCGCTTGTTCGATCCGTGCATCAGCTTGCGGATCGAGGTCGCCGCGGTCGCCACCACCGACGGCGGCAGCGAGGCGGTGAACACATAGGGCCGGCACACCAGCCGCAAGATCTCGAACTTGGGATGGTTGGAAACGCAGAAGCCGCCGACCGTGCCGACCGACTTGGAGAAGGTGCCGATGATGAAATCGACATCGTCGATCACGCCCTGGGCCTCGGCGACGCCGCGGCCATGCTCGCCGATGAAGCCCATCGAATGCGCTTCGTCGACCAGCACCATGGCGCCGTTTTCCTTGGCGACGCGGACCATTTCGGTCAGCGGCGCGACATCGCCCAGCATCGAGTAGACGCCTTCCAATACGACCAGCTTGCCGGCGCCCTCGGGGATGCGTTTGAGCCGTTTTTCCATCGCTTCGATGTCGTTGTGGCGGAACGGCACGATCTGGGCGTTGCCGAGCGCGCAGC
>NZ_JANMWY010000282.1:0-4632 GCF_031380695.1 Sphingomonas sp.
GTCGCGGCGGATGGCGGCCAATGCCAAGCCGCTGAGCACCCCCGACCTGCCATGGTTCGGCTATTATTACACCCGCACCCCGGCCGATTTGCAGGATCCGCGCATCAACCTGGTCAAGGCCGACCTCCACGGCCTGCCCCCGGTCACGATCGTCAGCGCGCAGATTGATCCGCTGTTGTCGGACGGCCTGACCCTGGCTAACGCACTGCGGCGCGCGGGGGTGAGCGTCGAGCAGCGCACCTTCCCGGGCGTAACGCACGAATTCTTTGGCATGGGGGCAGTCGTGAGCGGCGCGGCAATGGCCAACGATTATGCCGTCACCCGCCTTCGCCCGGTGCTGGACCAGCGATAGCTATCACGGGCCTTTAAGGCCCCGCCACTTGCGCATGATCGCGCCGATAAAACGGGGGGCCGGTCATGACCATGTGGCGGATCGTGGTGGCCGCAGAGAATTCGCGCAAAGCTGTCGCGCGAGGGCTTCCCTTTTCCATGCTGCTGTCGTCCCGGCCCTCGCCGGGACGACAGCAAGTGATTGCAATGGGACGGTAATAGCGCCAACGTGCAACAACCTTTTCGGGAGCAACCAGTGAACCGTCTTGCCCTTTTTCTCGCCACGTCCACCCTCGCTGCGGCATCCGCAATTGCCGCTCCTCCCCAGTTTGATGCCAAGCGCCTGTCGGACCATGTCCGCATCCTTGGCTCCGACGCCTATGAAGGGCGCGGGGTGGCGACGCGGGCCGAGACGAAGACGGTCAACTATCTCGTCGCCCAGTTCCGCGCGGCGGGGCTTCGGCCCGGCGGCGACCTGGTCCGTGGCAAGCGGCTGTGGACCCAGGCGGTTCCCCTGCTGAAGTCGAACTTTGTCGGCGAACCGAAGGTGTCTCTGATGCTGGCGGGGAGCAAGACATTGCCACTGGTCCAGCGCGAGCAGATCGCGCTCCGGTCACCGATGAACGGGTCGAAGGCCGTCAATATTGCCGGCGCGCCGCTGGTCTTCGTCGGCTATGGTGTGACCGCCCCCGAACGTGGCTGGGACGACTTCAAGGACGTCGACGTCAAGGGCAAGATCCTTGTCCTGCTGATCAACGATCCGGATTTCGAAGGGCCGGCCGATGCGGATTTTGGCGGCAAGGCGATGACCTATTACGGCCGCTGGACCTATAAATATGAGGAAGCGGCGCGACGCGGTGCGGCTGGCGTCATGCTGGTCCACGAAACCGCCCCCGCCGCCTATGGCTGGAACACGGTCAAGAACAGCAACACCAACACGATGTTCGATATCGTCCGCGATAATCCGCCGGCATCGCACACCGGCTTCGAAAGCTGGATTCAGCGCGACGCTGCGCAGGCGATCTTTGCGGCCGCCGGGCTCGATTTCGACAAGGCCAAGGCCGACGCGCGGCGCAAGGATTTCCGCCCGATCGACCTCAAGGCGACGCTCGACGCCAGCGCGACGGCGACGACCTCGGTCATCACCTCGCACAATGTCGCGGGCATGCTGCGCGGCAAGACGCGTCCCAACGAGACGCTGATCTATTCGGCTCACTGGGACCACCTCGGCATCGGCCAGCCCGATGCGAAGGGCGACCGCAATTACAATGGCGCGGTCGATAATGGCACCGGCCTCGCCCAGCTGATCGCCCAGGCCCGCGCCTTCGGTCGCGCACCGCGCACTGACCGCTCGATCCTGTTTCTCGCCGTCACGGCCGAGGAGAAGGGCCTGCTCGGCTCGGAATATTACGGTACCCACCCGCTCTATCCGCTCGGCACGACCGTCGGCATGCTCAACACCGATTCGATGGGCGTCCACGGCTCGTCGCGCGATTTCTCTATTTCCGGTTCGGCCAAGCTCGGCCTACTCGACGATCTGATTGAGGAAGCGGCCAAGCGCGGCCGACGATTCACGCCCGACCCGCACCCCGAGGCGGGCCACTTCTATCGCTCTGATCATTTCACCCTGGCCAAGGTCGGCGTCCCGGCGATCTCGTTCGACAGCGGCAACGACCTGGTCAACGGCGGCACGGCGCGCGGCGAGGAATTGGCCAAGGATTATGTCACCCGCATGTACCATCAACCGGCCGACGAATGGCAGAGCAATTGGGACTTCAGCGGGATCGTCGCCGATGCGCAGCTGCTGCACGCGCTGGGCCTGCGCCTGGCCAATAGCCGCGAATGGCCCAACTGGAGTCAGGACAGCGAATTCCGCGCGGCCCGGGACAAGACGGCGGTCATGCGCCGCTAGCATCACGTTCCACATTTGTTCGCGCGGTGATAGGAAGTGCGCGACTCAAATGGGAGACGATGATGGCCGACCTCAAATTCTACACCAACCCACAATCGCGCGGGCAGATCGTGCGGTGGATGCTGGAGGAGGTCGGCCAGCCCTACGACACCGAAATCCTGACCTATGGCGGCACGCTGAAGGACGACGCTTACAAGGCGATCAACCCGATGCAGAAGATCCCGGCGATCGTCCACAAGGGCAAGGTCGTGACCGAAGTCGCCGCCATCTGCCTTTACCTCGCCGATGCGTTCCCCGACGCCGGCCTCGCCCCGCCACTGGCCGACCGCGCCGACTATTATCGCTGGACCCTGTTCGCCTCGGGCCCGATCGAGCAGGCCTTCACCAACAAGTCGATGGGCTGGGAGCCCGCGGCTGACAAGCAGGCGATGGCGGGCTACGGCAGCTTCGAACGTGCCATCGACACGCTCGAACAGGCGGTCACCGGCAAGCGTTTCATCGCCAACGCCAAGTTCAGTGCCGCCGACGTCGTCATCGGCTCGCAGATCGGCTTCATGCTGATGTTCGGACTGCTCGAACCCCGCCCGGCGTTCACTGCCTATGTCGCCAGCGTCACTGACCGCGAGGCCTATCGACGGGGCAAGCAGATGGACGACGCGGCTTCAACACAGCTCACGGCCTGACGCTACGAAAAAAGGGCCCGGCGGTTTCCCGCCGAGCCCTTCTTTTCGTTCAGTCCAATCGCCTTAGCGGCGATTGCCCATAAAGCTGAGCATGAACTGGAACATGTTGATGAAGTCGAGATAGAGCGTAAGTGCGCCCATGATCGCCGACTTGCCGATCATGTCGGTCCCCGCGACATGGGCATACATGCTCTTGATCTTCTGCGTATCGTAGGCGGTCAGGCCCGCGAACAGCAGCACGCCGATCGCGCTGATCGCCAACTGCATCGCCGGCGAGCGCAGGAACATGTTGATCACCAGCGCGACCAGCAGCCCGACGACGCCCATGATCAGGAACGTGCCAAAGCCGGAGAGGTCCTTCTTGGTCGTATAGCCGTAGAGCGACAGACCCATGAACGCCGCCGCAACGGCGAAGAAGGTCTGCGCGATCGAAACCCCGGTATAGACCAGGAAGATGGTCGACATCGACAGGCCCATTGCGACCGCAAAACCCCAGAACAGCGCTTGGACGGTCGACGTCTTCATCCGGTTGACGCCAAAGCTCATTGCAAACACGAAGCCGAGTGGGGCCAGCATGATCAACCAGCGAAGTGGCGTTTGCATCACCTGCGCGGCGTAGCCGCTGTTGAAAAACAGCAACGCGACCACGCCGGTCAGCAGGACCGCCGACGCCATATAGTTGTAAACCGACAGCATGTAGGAACGCAGGCCCACATCGCGGGCGGCGCGTGGGACGCCCACGCTGGCGGCATTGAAGCCGGTAGCGCGCGGGTCAAACTGGTTCTCCATTTCATCTCCTCTTCCGGGGGGCCTCGACGACACTCCCCGCGTGTCGCCAATATCGTCGTTCCGACGGAGTAGTTCAAGGAAAACACGACATTGTGCCGCCGAGGGACGAAACAGCGGTTGAACCACCGCTCATGACGACCATTTAGGCGAGGCCACCCCTGGGCGCGGTGCAGGCGCTTGCTCCACGCGAACAAATATGGAACAAACGTCCTTATGCTAACTCATATTTCGGTAAGGGGGGCGCGCGAGCACAATCTCAAGGGCGTGAACGTCGAGATTCCGCGCGACGCGCTGACGGTCATCACCGGCCTTTCTGGGTCGGGTAACTCCTCGCTCGCGTTCGACACCCTCTACGCGGGGGGTCAGCGGCGTTACGTCGAGAGCCTGTCGGCCTATGCCCGGCAATTCCTCGAGATGATGCAAAAGCCCGATGTCGAACATATCGATGGCCTCTCGCCGGCGATCTCGATCGAGCAGAAGACGACCAGCCGCAACCCGCGCTCGACCGTGGCGACGGTCACCGAAATCTATGACTACATGCGGCTGCTGTGGGCGCGCGTCGGGGTGCCCTACTCGCCCGCGACCGGCCTGCCGATTTCGGCCCAGACCGTGTCGCAAATGGTCGACCGGACGATGACGCTGGCCGAAGGCTCGCGCCACTATCTCCTCGCGCCGGTCGTGCGCGGCCGCAAGGGCGAGTATCGGAAAGAACTGGCCGAGTGGCAGCGCGCCGGCTTCACCCGCGTCCGGATCGACGGCGAATTTTACCCGATCGAGGAAGCGCCGCCGCTCGACAAGAAATACAAGCATGACATTGAGGTGGTGGTCGACCGTATTGCCATCCGCGACGGGATCGAGGCGAGGCTGGCGGACTCGTTCGAGACCGCGCTGAAACTGGCCGAGGGATTGGCGTTCCTG
>NZ_JANMWY010000288.1:0-14444 GCF_031380695.1 Sphingomonas sp.
GACGCGAGCGCGAGCGGACGCCAATATTTCCCAGCCGGCGACTGCGCGTTTAATTGCGGTCGGTCGAGATGGGCCTCGATCCGCTCGGCAAGGTGAGCCGGAGGGACGCGGGCGACAGTACTCGCGAACAGCGTGCCGAAATGCTCGCGCCACCGCTCGACCTCGCGCGCAAAGGCGGGTTCGGCAAGCTGGCGGCGCAGCGCGGCGGCGCGTTCATCGCCCTCGAGCAGGCCGAGCGCCAGTTCGGCAGCGGCGACGTCGGGGTCGGCGCCGGGCGGCAGAGTCGGATCAGGATTCGGCATCGAGGCAATCCTTGAGCCGGTGGAGGCCACGGCGGACCCAGCTCTTCATCGTGCCGAGCGGAACCGAATCGCGCTCGGCCAGCTCGGCATAGGTCAGGCCATCGAAGAAGGCGGTGTGGATCGCACGGCGCTGCTTGTCGTCGAGCTGGTCGAGGCACAAATGAAGGCGTGAATCCTCTTCGGAGCGAAGCAGGCGATCGACCGCCGAGGGCTGCTCGTCGGCGACGTCCGGCGCGTCGTCGAGCGACGTGGAAGGGCGATTCGCGGCCGAACGGCGCCAATCGATCGCGCGGTTGCGGGCGATGGTCGCAAGCCACGTGATCGGGCTGGCGCGGCCCGGCTCATAGGCACCCGCACGGCGCCAGATCAGGAGATAGACATCGCTCAACACATCCTCCGCGGCGCTTCGGTCCTGGCAGATACGAAGGCAGACGCCGAAAAGCTTCGCCGACGTCAGGCGATAGAGGGTGCGGAAAGCGGCGCGGTCCTCACGACCGGTCGCGACGAGCGCCTCGACCAGCGCTGCGCGGGCGGCGGGATCGGCGGTCGGGGAGGCGGGCGCGTGCACGGTGCCGAGCTTATCGCGGGTCAAGGGCGGCGGCAATGATCGGCGTGACGAGTTCGTCGAATGAGGCGCCGGTAGGGAAAGCGGCGTCGAGCCAGGCCTGTTCGATTGTGCGCAGGGTGCGGGCGACGTCGGGACCTTGCGTAATGCCGCGGGCGATGAGCGTGCCGCCCGAGATGGGCAGGCGCGGGACTGGCCAGTCGGCGATGGCGGCGGCGTCGGCGGGGCGGCTGGCGAGGAGCAAGCGGTCGATCGCGGACTCGGTGCCGAGACGATAGGCGTGAGCCTGCGCCGGGCCGAGGTCGGCCGGGTCGGCAGCGAGGGCCATGCGCTGGCGGACCTTGTTCGAGAGTTTCAGCCGGGCGGCGATCTTCTCGGCGGCAAGGGCGTCGCGGGGGAGCAGGGCGGCGAGGCGGCGCCAGCGGTCAGCGGGGATCGGGGCGGACTGCTCGGCGGCGATGAGGGCGGCGAGGCGATCGGTCGCGGGGACGTCGATCTCGGGCAGGACCGGGCGGAGGATGCCGGATTCGACCATCAAGCGGATGGTCGGTAGCGGGTCGGGGAGCGCGAGGAGCTTCGACAGTTCGTCGGCGATCCGCTCCCGCGACAGCGCCATGAGGTCGTTGGCACGGGCGGTGCAGGCGGCGAGTGCGGCCGCATCGGGCGGACCGTCGCTGAAGCGGGCGTGGAAGCGGAAGAAGCGCAGGATGCGGAGGTGATCCTCGGCGATGCGGGCGAGCGGCGCACCGATGAAGCGGACCCGTCGGGCGGCGAGGTCGGCCTCGCCCTCACCCGTCGGGTCGATGATCGTGCCGCCGAGCGGCTCGGCGTAGAGCGCGTTGATGGTGAAGTCGCGGCGCGCGGCGTCGGCGGCCCAGTCGGTGGTGAAGGCGACGGTCGCGCGGCGGCCGTCGGTGGCGACGTCGCTGCGCAGGGTGGTGACCTCGACGACCGTGCCCGATGTCACGGCGGTGACGGTGCCGTGAGCGATGCCGGTCGGGACGGCCTTGATCCGGGCAGCCGACAGCCGGGCGATGACCTCGTCAGGGAGGAGCCGGGTGGCGAGGTCGAGGTCGGCGGCGTCGAGGCCGAGCGCGAGGTCGCGGACCGCGCCGCCGACGAGTTTGGTCGCGCCGCCCTTCACGTCGAGGGCTTCGAGCAGGGTGCGCAGGCCGGGCCGGGTCAGCCAAGCCGCGGGATCTAGCTCCATTTGAGGCGACGCGAGAGGTTTACGATGATCGCCGCAGTCGCGCCCCAGATGGGCCGACCGTGCCAGTCGATCTCGATATAATTGCGCCGCCGTCCCTTGTAGTCGGCTTGGCGCGGTGCATGGTTGGCCGGGTCGAGGATGAAGGCCAGGGGCGCTTCGAACCAGTCGGTGACCTCACGCGGGTCGGGTTTGAGCGAAAGGTCGGGCGGGATCACGCCGACGACCGGGGTGATGCAGTAGTTGGTGCCGGTGCGATAGCGATCGGCGGTGCCGCAAATGGTGACGCGCGCCGGATCGAGGGCAATCTCTTCCCACGCTTCGCGCAGCGCGGTGTGGGCCGGGTCGCGGTCGTCGGGATCAACCTTGCCACCGGGGAAGGCGACCTGACCGGCGTGGGTGCGCAGATCCTCGTGGCGGACGGTGAACAGGACGCCCGGTTCGGGCCGGTCGGTGATGGCGACGAGGACAGCTGCTTCACGCGTGTCGGCGACGGACGCTTCCTCAACGTCGCCAGGCGACAGCCCTTCGGGTGCGGCGAGGGCGAGGGCGTCGGTCAGGCGGGAGATGAGGGTCATCGCTCACCTTCGACTGCTGAGTGGACGGGAACAAGCGGGAAAAAGGCGCCGTCGGACCAGATGCCGGGCGGATCGTAACCCTCGGCCAGCGCGATTTCGGCCAACTCATAATAAAGCGGCCGGCTGAGCTCGGCTTCGAGGCCATGGCGGACGAGGACCCGCGGCGACGGGCCGTGCGGCGTTTCGATCACGGTCAGCGGATGCGCCGGGCCGACGATCAGTGCGTCGGCGTGATCGAGCTCGAACGCGAGGCGACGGTCGCGGCCTTCGCCTTCGCTGGTCAAGGCGATGGCGCGGAACGGGGTCGATTCGACCGCGATGGTGAGGCGCTCGGCGGGGGTGACGAGGACGTGGCTGCCGTCGGGTTCGCGGCGCAGGACCGAGGCGAACTGGCGAACCATTGCCGGGCGCGCAATTGGATCGCCGCGATAGGTCCAGCTGCCGTCGCGGCGGATGACCATGTCGCTGTTCCCGCAATGATCGGGATGCCAGCGATCGACCGGCGGGAGCGTTCGAGCAGAAAGGACAGCGGCGAGCGCATCGAGCGACTGTCCGGTCAGGGCAACGGGCGGGCGACTCTCGGGCATATGCTTGGCTGTAGGCGCGACGGCGGGGGCGATCCAGCCTTGCGAAGGCGCGTCTTGCATGAACGGGCGGGCTGGGTCAGGGATCGGCGATGGCCAAGGCTCCACCCACCGCGATCGTCACCGGCGCGGGCAAGCGCATTGGCGCAGTAATCGCGCGGGCACTGCTCGACGACGGCTGGCGGGTGGTGACGCATGTGCGTCATCACGACGACGCGGTGGCTGACGGAGCCGTGAAAGTGGTCGCCGACCTAACCGATCCGGGCTGCGGCAAGGCGATCGTCGCGGCGGCGGGTCCGGGGCCGAGACTGCTGGTCAACAATGCGGCGCGGTTCGTCGAGGATGGGTTCGGGGCGTTTTCCGTAGACGAGTTTCATGCGCACATGGCGGTCAACGCGCGCGCGCCGGCGTTGCTGATCGAGGCGTTTGCACGGGTCGCGCCGCGCGGGTCGCTGGTGGTCAACCTGCTCGACGCGAAGCTGGCTGCGCCCAATCCCGATTTCCTGAGCTACACGCTGTCGAAGCAGGCGCTCGCCGGGTTGACCGAGCTGGCGGCGCGGGCGATGGCAGGGCAGGGGATCAGGGTCAACGCCATCGCGCCGGCGGTGATGCTCCCGTCAGGCGAACAGAGCAATTTCGCGACGGTGCACAGGCTCAACCCGCTGGGCCAAGGGGTCGGGCCGGGCGACGTGGTGCGCGCGTTACGCTATCTGATTGCGGCTGAGGCGGTCACTGGCGAGGTGATGACCATCGACGGCGGGCAGCGGTTCATGCAACTGGCGCGCGACGTGCAGTTCAAACAGTAGAGAATCGCAGTGAACGAACCATTCAAGCTCCAGGGACTCGTCCCCGACACGCTGCAAATCCGGCAGTGCAAGATCACGCTCGACCAGTTGGAAGTGATGACCGACATCGGCTTTCACGAATATGAAGTGGGCGCGCCGCAGCGCCTGCTGGTGACGGTCGAGTTGTGGCTCGATATGGCGCTTGCGCCCGCGGACGACGAGCCGGCGAGCGCCTGGAACTATGATTTTCTACGCGACGAAGTGCGCCGAACGGCATCCGCGCGGCGCTATAACCTGCAGGAAACATTGCTCCAATCGTTGTTCGACCGGTTCGCGGCCTGCCATGGCGTGACCGCCTTGCGAATTTCGAGCGTCAAGCCGGACGTCTATGCCGACGCGCACGGAGTCGGGGTGGAAATTTCCTCATTGGCGGGTCCGAGCGATTAAATCGTTTGCGCGCGTATCGGTTACGGAACAAAACTCGTTGCGCCGCCATTAAGGCTTCACTAATGAGATTCCTTGGGTCCGATGATATCTTGATACATCGGCATCCGGAGATTAGGTTCAAGGGTATAAAAAAAGCCCGTTCCGAGCGTGAGAATTTTGCGGCTAGATGAGGAGAGTTGCGGCTTAATGTCCTACGCAAATCGCAAGCAGATGAGCTCCAATCGGACCGCGTCGATTATCGTCGTGGCTTTGCTCCACGTAGTTCTTGGATGGGCGCTAGTCACTGGACTGGCCTACAACGTCGTCAAGAAGGCGGCCGAGGACCTCAAGACGTTCGACGTCAGCGAGCCGCCGCCGCCGCCCGAGGCACCGCCGCCACCGCCGCCGAAGCAGGAAGTGCTGCCGCCGCCGGTGGTTACACCGCCCGCGATCGTCAACATCGCGCCGCCGACACAGGCGGTCATTATGTCGGTTCCGACACCTCCCCCTTACATTGCGCCGATTACGAAGGTCGCGACACCGCCGCCACCGCCGCCCGTCAAGCAATCGGCAGCCCGCGCGAAAGGTAGCCTTGTCGGCCTTTTCTCCGATGACGATTACCCCAATTCGGCGCTTCAGTCGGAGCAGCAAGGTACTACTGCGGTGCAGCTCGTCATTGGGACCGACGGCAAGGTGTCCGCTTGCAATATCACCTCGTCCAGCGGTTCGTCCGCGCTCGACTCGGCGACGTGCAATGTCCTGCGGAGGCGGGCTCGCTTTTCGCCTGCGGTCGATAGTAACGGGCAGCCGACCACCGATACCTACTCACAGCGCATTACGTGGCGGATCCCTGCGAATTAACGCCGTCATCCAGATTGATCGAAGCAAGTTTCTAAAGGAAAATATCCTATGCAAAATCCAGCTCCCGCCGCTCCTGCAGCTACCGATAATCCCTATGGCCTGTTTCAGGCGCTCCACGAAGGTGGCGTGATTTCCTGGTCGGTGTTCATCATCCTGGTGCTGTTCTCGATCGGCACCTTCTACATCCTGTTCACCAAGCTTCTGCAGCAGCAGAAGATCATGACGCAGGGCAACAAGGTACGCGCAAATTTCTGGAATTCGCCCAGTCTCAAGGAAGCATCGACGAAGCTGGAAGCGCGCAGTGCCTATCGTTCGATCGTCGACGACGCGCTCATCGCGCAGGACCAGCATGGAAAGCTGACCGATCCGGTCGACCAGCATGACTGGATGGCGAACAGCCTCGCACGCTCGCAGGGCAGTATCAGCAACCGTCTCGGCGAAGGTCTTGCCTTCCTTGCGACGGTCGGTTCGACCGCGCCGTTCATCGGCCTGTTCGGCACCGTCATCGGAATCTATCGCGCGTTGATCAAGATCGGTGCGTCGGGCGATGCCTCGATCACCACCGTTGCCGGCCCGGTCGGCGAAGCGCTGATCATGACCGCGCTTGGGCTCGTTGTCGCCGTCCCGGCGGTGCTTGCCTACAACTGGCTAATCCGTCGCAACAAGTCGATCGTCGAGGATCTCGCGGCGTTCACCAACGACGTTCATGGCTATATCATGTCGGCCGGCGCGGTGAAGCCGAAGCTGGTTGGCGCTGCTCCGGCAACCAAGTCGGCCGCAGCCCCGACCCCCCGTGGCACCGAGCCGCTTCGCACCGGCATGACGGGAACGGCAGCGCAGGCTGATCCGACAACGACCCGCTAACTGTTTGCCGAGGCGGTACTCGTGCCGCCTCGGCCCTTGAATTGAGAGTGACATCAAGCCGGTTCAACCGGCTCGTCGAATAAAGTGAGGACAAGCGCCCGATGGCAATGAGTGTCAAGCAAGACGGCGACGACGAAGACGTCCCGATGTCCGACATCAATACGACGCCGCTGGTCGACGTCATGCTGGTGTTGCTGATCATCTTCCTGATCACGGTTCCGGTCGTTATCCAGACGATTCCCGTCAAGCTGCCCAGCGTCCGGTATGAAGTGACCGCGACCAAGCCCGAGAATGTCTCGCTGTCGGTCCGCGCCGCGCCCGACGGCAAGTGCGAAATCTATTGGAACCTGCAGAAAGTCGATTCGAAGCAATTGCTCGACAAGGCGGTGGCGAAGCTGAAGGCCGAGGTCGATAAGGTCGGCGGTGCGCAGAACATCACTGAGGAAAACATGCCCGAAGCGCATATCCGCGGCGACATCAACACCCCGTACCGCTGTATCGGCGGCGCAGTTTACACGATGCAGATCGCCGGCTTCGCGCGCGTCGGGTTTATTTCGCAGCCGAGCCTCGACGGCACCATCATCCCGCGGCTCTAGGCCCAGTCGACCAGGCCCAGCGCCGAAGTTTTAGGAGCACGCCACCATGGCAATGCAGACAACCGGCGACAATGCGGCCGGCGAACCGATGATGGAAATCAACACGACGCCGTTGATCGACGTCATGCTGGTTCTGATCATCATGCTGATCATCACCATCCCGCCGCAAACCCACGCGGTGAAGCTTGACCTGCCGCAGAACACGCCACCGACCGACGTGGTCGTCGATCCGATCAAGAACAAGCTGGTCATCACGGCGGCGGGACAGGTGCAGTGGAACGGGACGCCGGTCGATTTGAAGCTGCTGCGGACCTATCTCGACGTCAGCCAGCAGATGAATCCGGTCCCCGAACTTCATCTCCAGCCCGAGCCGCAAGCGCGATACGAGGTGGTCGACGAGGTGCTCGCCGTAACCAAACGGGCGCACGTCACAAAGATGGGTTTCGTCGGTAACGAATCCTACGCCAGCTTCTGACGCTACCGCCTGGCTTCGGCCCAGGCTTCACCAAGGGCGGTCCTGCAAGGGGCCGCCCTTTTGGCATTAGTTGATCGGGCGAAGATTAATCAATTTGCGTTGAAGGGGCCTAGCGGCGCTCGTCCTCGGCCGGCAGTTCCTGCTCCGGGCCGAGCTCCCAAGACTGTTCGCCGCGCACCTGGGCGGGCACCGGATTGCCCGCGGTATCGACGGCGGGGCGGTAGCGCAGGCGGCGCATGGCCAGGCGGCAGGTGGTGTCGTCGAGCGCGCGATTGCCAGAGGAACGGACGATGCGGCAGTCGCTCAACAGGCCCGTGGGCGCAACGGTGAAGGCGAACAGAACAACGCCCTGCGCGTGCGTGTTGAGTGCCGACGGGGGATAGTCGCGCTCGTCGATATTGCCGGCGAGTAGAACCGGGGGCGAGGCACGGCCACCATTGCCGCCGCCGCCATTACCATATCCTGACATCCCGCTGCCCAGCCCATTGCCGACGCCGCCGCGCCCGGTGCCGGGGCCGGGAGTCGGTGCGGCACCGGCGGCGGGAGCGCTGCCCAGGCCGGGGACGGGCGCAGCGGGGAGGGGCGGCGGGCGGAGCGGCTCGACCTTCGGCGCGACGACCTCGGTCGGGCTGTTCTTTAGCGCGGGCGGAGCGGCGGCGCCTTCGGGGTCCTTGGGCTTGCGGGTTTCGGTGCGGGTCTGTTCTGGCAGTGGCGTGATCGGCGGGGGCTGGTCGGTGAGGTTGAACAGCTTGAGTGCTTCGTCGGCGCGCGGGATGACCTTGTAGCCGAGCGAGGTGACCAGCGCCCAGCCCAGCGCGAGGTGGATGATTGCCACCAGCACGGCCGAACGGACCCGGTCCTTGCGGTCGGTGATACTGCGCCTCATGTCATCTGCAATGGGGAAGGGGCGGGAAGAGTTCCAGTCTCGAGACGATCCGTTCGCGCTTTCGTCAGGCCGGGCGGAACGTCAGAGCGAGGCCGTTCATGCAATAGCGCAGACCGGTCGGCTTTGGCCCGTCGTCGAAGACATGGCCGAGGTGACCGCCACAGCGGCGGCAATGGACCTCGTCGCGCTCGACGCCCAGGCTGCGATCGGTGCTTTGCGCGACGGCCCTGGGCAAAGGCTGCCAGAAGCTGGGCCAGCCGGTGCCGCTTTCGAACTTGGTCGCCGACGAAAAGTTGGGCAGGGCGCAGCCGGCGCAGGCGAAGGTGCCGCGCCGATGCTCCTTGTTGAGCAGGCTGGTGTAGGGCGTTTCGGTACCAGCCTCGCGCAGGATGTTGTAGCGCTGCGGGCCGAGCTGCTTCTTCCAGTCGGCGGGCGACTTGCGGACTTCGAAATTGCCGGCGGCGACGGCGGCTCGGCTGCAGCCGGTCGTGCTCAGCAGCACCGCGCTGCCGATGCCGGTGGCAATGGTGACGAAGAAGCCGCGGCGGTCGGTGTCGTGCATGATTGTCTCCGAAGGGCGCTCGCGATTCGCGTGCCATGACAGGTATACGCCCGGGCAGCTGAACCGGATGCAACAGGCGAGGCGCAAGCTGGGGCTGGACAGCAACCGTCAATCTCTGCTGTGCCAGTGATGCGCGCGATGCGGGAGAATGACGATGCGGACAGGATGGTTGCTGCTGGGACTGGCGGGGTCGGCATCCTCGGCGCAAGTGACGCCCGCAAAGCCGGTCGTTCCGACGTCACGATCGGTCGACGAGCAAGTGTTCATTGCGCCATCGGGCAAGCCGTTCCGCGCAGGCATGGGCTCAGCCTATCCGGTCGCAAGCTGGTTTGCGGAGGCCGATCGCAACCATGACGGCAAGATCAGCGAGAGCGAGTTTGCGGTCGATTTTGGCGATTTTTTTGCTTCGCTCGACACGGACCACGACGGGGTGCTGAGGCCCGACGAAGTCCAGCGCTATGAGCGTAACGTGGCCCCCGAGGTCCAAAGTTTTGGCGGTGCCGGAGCGCGCCATTATTATGAAAATTCTGGTGGTGGCGGCGATGGCGAGGGTTCCGCCTCGGTCGGCAGGAGCACCGAGATCGAAAGCGACCTCAAGACCGACCGGCCGTCGGGCGGCGGGCGGTTTGGGCTGATCAACATTCCCGAGCCGGTCGCGGGGATGGACATCGACTTCAACGGCGCGGTCAACCGCAACGAAATGCTTGGCGCGGCGCGCCGCCGGTTCCGGCTGCTCGATCCGGACGGGAAGGGGTCGCTGGCGCTAAGCGATCTGCCGAAGAGCTGGGCGCAGCTGCACCCGCGCCGGGGCAAGCGCTGAAGTAACGAGCGCTAAGCCGCCAGACCGTCGAACTGGAGTGCCGCCAGGCGCGCGTAAAGGCCGCCCTGGCTCGTCAGCACGGCGTGGGTGCCTTGTTCGACGATGCGGCCCGCGTCCATCACGACGATGCGGTCGGCGGCGCGGACGGTGGCGAGGCGGTGGGCAATGACGATCGTCGTGCGATGCTCCATCAAGCGGTCGAGCGCGTCCTGGACTTGGGCCTCACTTTCGGCATCCAACGCCGAGGTGGCTTCGTCGAGCAGGAGCAGCGGTGCATCGCGGAGCAGGGCGCGGGCGATGGCGATGCGCTGGCGCTGGCCGCCCGACAGGCGCGCGCCGGCTTCACCCATGAAGGTGTCGAGGCCGTCGGGGAGCGCGCGGAGAAAGCTCTCGGCGTTGGCATCGCGGGCGGCGGTCCACAACTCGTCGTCGCTCGCGTCCCAGCGGCCATAGCGGAGGTTATCGCGCGCCGAGGCGGCGAACATCACGGTTTCCTGCGGCACCATGGCGATGCGGGCGCGGACGTCGGCCGGGTCGGCGGCCGTGAGATCGACACCATCGAGGGTGATGCGGCCGGCCTGCGGATCGTAGAAGCGCTGGGCGAGCTGGAACAAGGTCGTCTTGCCGGCGCCCGACGGGCCGACCACCGCGAGCCGCTCGCGCGGGGCGACGGCGAGGGTGAAGCGATCGAGTGCCGAGACTTCGGGGCGGGTCGGATAGCGGAAGGTGACGTCCTCGAACGCCAGCGCCCCGCGCGCGGGGTCAGGCAGGGGAATGGGTGAAGCGGGCGCGCGGATCTCGGGCTCGGCGCAGAGCAGTTCGTTCAGTCGCTCCGACGCGCCCGCCGCGCGTAGCAGGTCGCCGTAAGTTTCGCTGAGCGCGCCGAACGCGCCGGCGAGCAGCCCGCCGTAAAGCACGAAAGCGGCAATCGTCCCCCCCGTCATGCGGCCCGCGGCGACGTCGACCGCGCCCTGCCAGATGACGAGGATGATCGCGGTGAACATCAGGAAGATGATGATCGCGGTCATTACGGCGCGCAGCATCATGCGCTTCTTGGCCGTCGAAAACACGTTTTCGACGGCGGCACCGAAGCGACCGGTTTCGCGCGGTTCCTGGCCGAACGCCTGGACGATCTTCATCGCGCCGAGCACTTCGCTGGTTACGGCACCGACGTCGGCGATGCGGTCTTGCGACCGGGTCGACACGGCGCGGACCTTGCGGCCGAGGATGATGATTGGTTCGACGATCAGCGGGATGCCAAGCAGCATCATGCCGGCAAGCTTGGCCGAGAGGATGAACAGCACGACGATGCAAGCGACCCCCATGACGAGGTTGCGCAACGCAACTGAGACGGTGGTGCCGACAACCTGTTCGATGATCGTCGTGTCGACCGTCAGGCGGCTGGTGATCTCGGCCGGGCGATTCTCCTCGAAGAAGCCGGGGGAGAGGCGCAGCAGGTTGCGGTGCACGGCAAGGCGGATGTCGGCAACGGTCCGCTCGCCGAGCCACGAGACGAAATAGAAGCGGGTGGCGGTCGACAGCGCCATCACCACGACGAGCAGCAGCAGATACTCGAACCAGCGAGCGATGTCGCCCGTACCGCCGCTGCTGAACCCCTTGTCGATGATTAGCTTGAACGCCCATGGCACGCCCGACGTCGCGGCGGCGGCGACGATCAGCGCCAGCGCGGCGGCGGCGATTCGCGCCGGATAGCGACTGGCGAAGCGCCAGATCATGCCGAGACTGGAGATGCTGCGGCCGCGGGGGCGCGCGCTGTTGATGGCCATGGGCCTGCGACTAGCAGCAGCCGGCGGATCGCTCAACGTGGGTACTGTGCAGTGCATCATTGTCATGTGCAGGTGCGAAGGAAGCGCTTGCCGACGGAGCCTTTCAGGCGCAGACCCCGATGCTCGGAGTGACAGATCAAGGATCGTGAATGCTGTACGACGCCTATGAGATGCAAAGGTCGCTGCTCTCCGGAGCCAGCAGAATGGCCGGGATGGGTGCCGACTGGCTCAATAATCCCGCCAACCCAATGTCCTATTCGAAGATGGGGCCGCTGGTCGCCGCCAGCCTGGGCGTGTTCGCCCATGCCTCGGCGACCTACGGCAAGCCCGAGTTCGGCTTCACCGAGGCGATGATCGGCAAGAAGCGGGTCGCGGTCGAGGAAGAGATCGCGGTGCGCCTGCCGTTCGGACAACTCAAGCATTTCGCGAAGGATGTCGTCGGCCAGCAACAACCGCCGCTGCTGATCGTGGCGCCGATGTCGGGCCATTATGCCACGCTGCTGCGTGGTACGGTCGAACGGATGCTGCCGAAACACGACGTCTTCATCACCGACTGGCGCGACGCCAAGCTGGTTCCGCTCAGCGACGGCAGCTTCGACCTCGACGATTATATCGATTATCTGATCACCTTCTGCGACACGATCCAAACGCAGACCGGACAGCGGCCGCACATGCTGGCGGTGTGCCAGCCATCGGTCCCGGCGCTGGCGGCGACCGCAGTGATGAACGCCGACAAACATCCGTCGCGACCGTTGACGCTGACGATGATGGGCGGGCCGGTCGACACGCGCGAGGCGCCGACGGCGGTCAATACGCTGGCGACGCAGCGGCCGCACAGCTGGTTCCAGCGCAACGTGATCGCAACGATCCCGATGATGTATCCGGGCGCGGGGCGGAAGGTTTATCCCGGCTTCCTGCAACTTGCCGGCTTCATGACGATGAACCTGGGCAGCCACATGGTCAGCCATTTCGAGCTGTTCAAGCATCTCGTCGAGGGCGACGACGAGAACGCGGATTCGACCCGGGCGTTCTACGACGAATATCGCTCGGTGTGCGACATGACGGCCGAATTCTATTTGCAGACGATCGACGTGGTGTTCCAGAAGCACGCACTGCCCAAGGGCGAGATGCTGCATCGCGGGCGGCTAGTCGACGTCGGCGCGATCAAGGATACGGCGCTGCTGGCGATCGAGGGCGAGCGCGACGATATTTCTGGTGTTGGCCAGACCAAGGCGGCGCTCGGACTGGCAAAGAAACTGCCGCCGGCGAAGAAGAAATATCTGCTGGCCGAGGGCGTCGGCCATTACGGCATCTTCAACGGCCGCAAGTGGCGCGAGCAAATTGCCCCGGTGGTCGAGGATTTTATCGCCAGTAACGGTTAAGGCTTCGCCTTAGCTAGGCGTGATATTCTTCATCGGTCGCTTGCGCGGGACCGCGTTGAACAGGCCCTTGAGGAAGCGCCGCGCCTTGTAGAATAGCCAGCCACTGCCGAGTACGACCACGCCGGCGACGATCGCCGCGAGGACCGGGTTAGCGATCGCCATCGCCATCAGCCCGGTGGCGACGACGTCCTCGCCGGCCGAGACGACGATGTTCGAATAGGGTTCGGGGCTGGCATTGACCAGTGCCCGCGCGCCGGCCTTGCCGGTGTGGGCAACGAGCGCTGCGCCGCCACCGAGCAGGAAGCTAAGCGCCTGCCAGGTGGGGTTGCCACTGTCGACGATCGCCAGAGCGAGCAGCGCGCCGCCGAGCGGGCGGATGAAGGCGTGCACCGCATCCCATGCGCTATCAACGAACTGAACCTTGTCGGCGAAAAATTCGGCAAGCGTGCCGATTCCGGCGGCACCGATCACCCACCAATTGGCGAGGATGTCGAGCTGATGGAGGTTCGCGGGCAGGGCGATCCAGCCGAAATGCATGGCGAGGCCGGTGACGAAGGTCACGAGGTAGAGGCGCCAGCCGGCGAGGAGCGAGGTCGATGCGGCGAGCGCGATGAGTTCGGTCGGATTCATTCGCTTCCCTTGCCCGGACGGACAGCAAAAAGATGGAGGATCGAGTCGGCCAACGCAAGCGACAGCGGTCTGTGCGCGGCAAAGCCGTCATGGGAATAAAATCCCATGACGTCGATCCTGTCCCGGCAGACCGGGCAGGGCGGCCGACCTCTCCTGTCTCTCGCCTGAGTCCGGTGCCTCGCTTTGCGTGTCGGCGAAAGAGGCTCGGCGCTACAGGACCTCGAACAATCCCGCCGCGCCCATGCCGCCGCCGACACACATCGTCACGACGACGTGCTTGACGCCGCGACGCTTGCCTTCCAGCAAGGCGTGGCCGGTGAGGCGCGCGCCGCTCATGCCATAAGGGTGGCCGATCGAGATGGCGCCGCCGTTGACGTTGAGCTTGTCCATCGGGATGCCGAGCGTGTCGGCGCAGTAGAGTACCTGCACCGCGAACGCTTCGTTGAGCTCCCACAAGCCGATGTCGGCGACCTGGAGACCGAAGCGCTTGAGCAGGCGGGGGACCGCGTAGACCGGGCCGATGCCCATTTCGTCGGGCTCGGTGCCGGCGACGGCCATGCCGAGGTAGCGGCCGAGCGGGGTCAGGCCGCGTTGCTGAGCCATGTCGCTGGTCATGACGACGCAGGCGGAGGCACCGTCACTGAGTTGCGACGCGTTGCCGGCGGTGATGATATTGTCGGCGGCACCACGTACGGGCTGGAGCTTCTGGAGATCGGCGAGGGTAGTCGACGGACGATTGCCCTCGTCCTTGTCGATCGTAACCTCATGCATCGAGACCGCGCCGGTCTCCTTGTCCTTGACGCCCATCGTCGCGGTGACGGGGATGATTTCGTCGGCGAACACGCCGCTGGCCTGTGCGGCGGCGGTGCGCTGCTGTGACTGGAGGGCATACTCGTCACACCGCTCGCGGCTGACGCCGTAGCGGTTGCCGACGACTTCGGCGGTGTCGATCATCGGCATGTATACGCCGTTGTGCATCGCCAGCAGATCGGGATCGGCGCCAACGCGCATCTCGCCGGTCTGGACCAGGCTGACGCTCTCGACCCCGCCCGCGACGCACACGTCCATGCGATCGACGATGACCTGTTTGGCGGCGGTCGCGATGGCGACCAGGCCCGAAGCGCATTGGCGATC
>NZ_JANMWY010000239.1:0-6210 GCF_031380695.1 Sphingomonas sp.
GCGGTCATCGGCTGACCGGGCCACGACGGGCACATTTCGCCGGCCGCATTGTCGCAGACGGTAAACACAAAATCGAGGTCGGGCGCGCCAGCCACCGCGAACTCGTCCCACGGCTTTGAACGATAGCCATCCGATGGAAACCCCAGCTCGGACAGCGTGGCAAGCGCGAGCGGATGCACCTCACCCTTGGGATGGCTGCCGGCCGAATGGGCAATGAACCGGCCATTCCCCGCGCGGTTGAGAATTGCTTCGGCTAGGATCGAGCGTGCCGAGTTTCCCGTACACAGAAAGAGCACGTTGTAGGTCTTGGTCATGCAGCCTCCGCTTCGTTGAGTTCGGCCCCGGAGCAATCGGCCCCGCCACAGCAATTCTCGGTCAGGAAACCGACGAGTGCGTTCATTGCGGGATAGTTGGCGCGATAGATCAGCGAGCGCTGTTGGCGTTCCTGCAAGATGAGTCCCGCGTTGCGGAGCTGCGCGAGGTGGAAGGAGAGCGAAGAATTGGGCACGCCAAGCGCTTCGGCAATAGCACCGGCAGCCATGCCCTGATCGCCGGATTGGACTAGCAGCCGGAACAGGGCGAGCCTGTGCTCCTGGGCGAGCGCGCCGAGCGACTTGCTTGCAGAACCAATATTCATCGCTCACTCCGTCAATTCGACTCCCATCGAAATGTCAGAGCAAATAGCGGGGGTCAAGACAATTCGATGATCTTCGAAATGTCTACTCGATCCCCGGTTCCTCGTCCGGCGACCCCGCCACGCCGACGAACGGCTCGACCACGCCCTTCAGCTTGAGCGTCATCGGGTTGCCCTTGCGGTCACGGCTGCGACCGGCGGCGACTTTGATCCAGCCTTCGGACACGCAATATTCCTCGACGTTGGTCTTCTCGACCCCGTTGAAGTTGATGCGCACCCCCTGCTGCAGCATGTCGCCGTCGAAGTGCGGGCTACGCGGATCGAGCGACAGGCGGTCGGGAAGGGACGCGGTCGAAGGCGTGCTGGCCGGGCCGGGGGGTTCGCTGGCCGAGGCGGGGGGCGTGGGGGATTGTTCGGACATGGCGGCGACCTACGCCGATGGCGGCGATGCGGTCAACGCCCGCGTGGGAGCAACTATTCGACGAACGGTGTTAACGGACAATTGCCATCGGCGAAGCGCCTCGCCAATCATCCCGCGTCTAACCTGCCGGGAACCTCCATGCCGCGTCCAGTCCTGACCCTCGCCCTCGCCTCGCTGCTCACCTCCACCGCAATCGCCCAGGCACCCACGCCGCCGGTCGCGCCGTCGCCGCAACCCGGCCAGGCCGAGCCGCTGACCCAGCCCAAACCCGACAACATCGCCGCATCGCCGAAACCGACCGATGCGAAAGCCAATGAATCCAAGAGTGGCAAATGGGACGTTGCCGCCCGCCACGGCCCCGGCCACGACGCGGTGGTCGACACGCGCCAGGGCACCTGGCTCAGCCTCGACGTCTCGCCCGACGGCAAGGAGATTGCGTTCGACCTGCTCGGCGACCTGTATACCATCCCGATCACCGGCGGCGAGGCGCGGCCCCTGACCAGCGGCGGCGCATGGGACATGCAGCCACGCTACTCCCCCAACGGGCGCGAGATCGCCTTTACCTCCGATCGCGGCGGCGGCGACAATATCTGGGTGGTGGGCCGCGACGGCTCCGGTGCCCGCGCGATCACGAAGGAGACCTTCCGCCTACTCAACCAGGCCGACTGGTCGCCCGACGGCAATTTCATCGTCGCGCGCAAGCATTTCACCTCGGCGCGCTCATTGGGCGCGGGCGAAATGTGGCTCTACCACCGCAGCGGCGCCGACAAGGGCGGCGGCGTGCAGATGACCAAGGCCCGCAGCAAGCAGAAGGACACCAACGAGCCGGCCTTCTCGCCCGACGGGCGCTATCTGTATTTCTCCGACGACGCGACGCCCGGCATGACGTTCGAATATTCGAAGGACGTCAACGGCCAGATCTACGTCATCCAACGGCTCGACCGCACCACCGGCGAGATCGATTCGTTCGTCACCGGCCCCGGCGGCGCGATCCGCCCGACGCCGTCACCCGACGGCAAGAGCTTGGCCTTCATCCGCCGCGTGCGGTACAAGTCGACGCTGATGCTGATGGACCTCGCGTCGGGTCGCATCACCCCGCTGACCGACACCCTCGACCGCGACATGCAGGAAACCTGGGCGATTCAGGGCGTCTATCCGGGGATCAGCTGGACCCCCGACAACAACTCGCTGGTCTATTGGGCCGGCGGCGGCCTCCACCGCATCGACGTCGCGACCAGGGCGGTCGCCGACATCCCGTTCCACGTCACCGGCACCCGCTTCGTCGAGGATGCCCCGCGCTATCAGAAGGACGTCGCGCCCGACCGGTTCGACGTCAAGATGATCCGCGGCGCCCACGCCAGCCCCGACGGGCGGCGCATCGTCTATGAAGCGCTCGGCCATGTGTGGGTCCGCGACGTCGCCAGCGGCAGCGCCCGCCGCCTGACCAAGGCGAGTGAGTTCGAGACCTATCCGACCTTCTCCCGCGACGGGCGCCAGATTGCCTATGTCGGCTGGGACGACGACAAGGCCGGACGGGTCAAGATCGTCCCCGCGACCGGCGGCGAGGGCCGCAGCGTCACCCCCGAGCCGGGCCATTATGCCGAGCCCGCCTTCTCCCCCGACGGCGCGACCATCGCCTATCGCAAGGGCAGCGACGGCTATCTTACCACCCCGCTGTGGGGCCGCGACCCCGGCCTCTATGTCGTCGCGGCGCGCGGTGGCACGCCGAAGAAGGTTTCGGTGCGCGGCAGCGAGCCACAGTTCGGCGCGACCAACGACCGCTTGTTCTTCATCGACGACGGCGACGACGACAAGCATGTCCTGCGCTCGATCGGCCTCGACGGATCGAACCTCCAGACCCACCTCGTCTCGCAGAATGCCGCCAGCTTCGCGCTGTCGCCCGACGAGCAATATGTTGCCTGGACCGAACGCTACCAGGCCTATGTCATGCCGTTCACCCGCGCCGGCCGCTCGCTCGACATCGCGCCGGACGGGACATCGTATCCCCAGGCGCGCGTGTCGGCCGATGCCGGCGACTGGCTGCACTGGTCGGGCAATGGCCGCACCCTCTACTGGAGCCAGGGGCCCGACCTGTTCGCCAAGTCGCTCGGCGCGACGGGCGACTTCACCGGCAAGGACAAGACGCCCGCGCCGGTGTTCGCCCACCTCGGCTTCAGCGCCGACACCGCCAAGCCCACGGGCACGCTCGTCCTGACCGGCGCGCGGATCGTGACGATGGGCGGCGCGGGCGTGATCGACAATGGCACGATCGTCGTCAACCGCGACCGCATCGCCGCGATCGGACTGGCCGCATCGGTCGCGATTCCTGCGGGCGCGCGGCGCATCGACGTGGCCGGCAAGACCATCATCCCCGGCCTGATCGACGCCCACTGGCATGGCCCGCACGGGTCGGACGGCATCGTGCCCCAGCAGAACTGGGTGTATGACGCCGCGCTGGCCTATGGCGTGACCACCGTCCACGATCCGTCGGCCGACACCCACACCGTCTTTGCCTCGTCCGAAATGCAGCGCGCCGGGCTGATCACTGGCCCGCGAATCTACTCGACCGGCACCATCCTCTATGGCGCAACGACGCCGTTCACGGCGGAGATCAACAGCCTCGACGATGCGCTGACCCACCTCCGCCGATTGAAGGCGTCGGGTGCCTGGTCGGTCAAAAGCTACAACCAGCCCCGCCGCGAGCAGCGCCAGATGGTGATCCAGGCCGCGAAACAACTGGGCATGGAAGTCGTTCCCGAAGGCGGCTCGCTGTTCGAGATGGACATGACGATGATCGCCGATGGCCATACGACCATCGAGCATAGCCTGCCCGTCCAGCACATCTACGATGACGTCCTGCAATATTGGAAGGGATCGCAAACCGCGTGGACCCCGACGCTGATCGTTGCGTACGGCGGCGCGTTCGGGGAGAATTACTGGTATCAACATACGCAAGTGTGGAACGAGCCGATCCTGTCGAAATGGGTTCCCCGCCCGGTCCTCGACGCGCGCAGCCGCCGTCCGGTGATGGAGCCGCCCGAAGAAGATAATGTCATCAACGTCGCGCGCCAGGCCAAGCAAATCAGCGACCTCGGCGTGCCCGTGTCAATCGGCGCTCACGGCCAGCGCGAGGGGCTCGGCGCGCACTGGGATATGTGGATGTTCGCGCTTGGCGGCATGAGCAATCTGGAGGCGCTGAGCACCGGCACGATCAACCCGGCGCGCGCGCTCGGGCTCGACAAGGATCTCGGCAGTCTCGAGGCGGGCAAGCTCGCCGACCTCGTCATCCTCGACGCCAACCCGCTCGACGACATCCGCAACAGCGACAAGGTCGACATGACCATGATCGGCGGGCGATTGCTCGACGGCAACCTCGACGACGTCGCCGGCGGCACCCACAAGCGGCGCCCCTTGTGGTTCGAGCAGGGCGCCGGCGGCAACTTCACCGTCGGCGCGACGGTCGGGGTACCGCACGAGGATTGATTGCAAAAGCAACCAGTCCCTTCAAACCGGGCTTGGAACCTTCTAAGGGATCAGCCACTGATCAGGGGCGGGCATCCGCCAGGCTGGAAGGAACAGGATGAGCGACCCCGCCCCGCGCGCCAACCGGCCGACACTGGTCCTGCATGTGCCGGAGCCGAATTACCGGCCCGGCGACGCGCCCGATTTCTCTGGGATCGTCGTCCCGGCGGCGGGCGCGGCCCCGCGTCCCGACGCGGCGGCGGCGGTGAGTGAGACACACCCGCTGTGCACCCACCTCGTACGCGTGCTCGACGACAATGCGCAGGCGGTCGGCCCGTGGAACCCGCGCCTGGAGCCTGAATTGCTGCGCAAAATGCTGCGCAACATGAAGACCGTGCGCGTATTCGACGATCGCATGTATCGCGCCCAGCGGCAGGGCAAGACCAGCTTCTACATGAAGTGCACCGGCGAGGAGGCGATCGCGGTCGCCGCCACCCATGCGCTGCATACCGACGACATGTGTTTTCCGACCTATCGCCAGCAGGGCATTCTCGTCGCGCGCAATTACCCGATCGAAACGATGATGTGCCAGATCTACTCCAACGCCGCCGACCCGCTCCACGGCCGCCAACTGCCGGTGATGTATTCGGACAAGGCGCACGGCTTCTTTTCGATCTCCGGCAACCTCGGCACCCAATATCCGCAGGCCGTCGGCTGGGCGATGGCGAGCGCGATCAAGGGCGACAGCCGCATCGCGATGGGCTGGATCGGCGAAGGCGCGACGGCCGAGGGAGACTTCCACTCCGCGCTGACCTTCGCCTCGGTCTATCAGGCGCCGTGCATCCTCGCCGTGGTCAACAACCAGTGGGCGATCTCCAGCTTTTCCGGATTTGCCGGGGCCGAACAGGCGACCTTCGCCAGCCGCGCGGTCGGCTATGGCATTGCCGGCCTCCGCGTCGACGGCAATGACGCGCTCGCGGTCTATGCCGCCGTCGCCTGGGCCGGCGAGCGGGCGCGGACCAACCACGGCCCGACGCTGATCGAATTCTTCACCTACCGCGCCGAGGGCCATTCGACTTCCGACGACCCGGCTGGCTACCGCCCCGCCGGCGAAGCGCAGGAATGGCCGCTGGGTGATCCGATCGCCCGGCTCACGGCGCACCTGATCGGTCTCAATGAATGGGACGATGATCGCGACGCCGCACTCAACAAGGAAATCGACGCGGAAGTCCGCGCCGCTCAGAAGAAGGCCGAGACCAACGGCGTCCTGCCTCAGCAGGGCTTCGACCGCATCGGATCGATGTTCGAGGATGTTTATGGCGACACTCCCTGGCATTTGAAGGAGCAGCGCGAGGAAGCGCTCGGCGAAGCGCGCGAATTCCTGGGGCACGACGTCGTATGAGCACGGTGAAGACAACGGGTCGCAACATGATCCAGGCGATCAACGACGCCCACCGCGTGATGATGGAGCGCGACCCCGACGTCGTCGTCTATGGCGAGGACGTCGGCTTCTTCGGCGGCGTGTTCCGTGCGACCGAGGGGCTGCAAAAGCAGTTCGGCAAGACCCGCTGCTTCGACGCGCCGATCTCCGAAGCCGGGATCGTCGGCACCGCCGTCGGTATGGCCGCCTATGGCCTGAAACCCGTCATCGAAATCCAGTTCGCCGACTATATCTACCCCGGCTACGACCAGA
>NZ_JANMWY010000243.1:0-1875 GCF_031380695.1 Sphingomonas sp.
TGCCCCCCTCACCCCGCCCCCACCCATGAGCGTCGCCTTTCGCCGCGAGTCCGATGAGGAGCATCTCGAGCCGCGGTTCGAGCTGCCGATCCCGCCCGGTCCCAACCTCGTCACGCCGCGCGGCCTGGCGCAGATCGAGGCCCGCGCCGCCGAGTATGAAACCCTGCTCGCCACGACGCAATCCGAGGAGAAGCGCAAGGCCACCCTGCGCGACGCGCGCTACTGGCGTCAGCGGCTCGCCAGCGCGACCCTCGCTCCCGTCCCCACCGGCGACACCGTCGCCATCGGCACAAGCGTGACCTTCCTCCGCGACGGCACCGCGCGCACGCTGACCATCACCGGCCACGACGAAAGCGACCCGGCGACCGACCGCATCGCCTTCACCGCCCCCCTCGCCCGCGCGCTGATCGGCGGCGAGGTCGGCGAGCACGTCGACTTGCCGGGGTCCGCAACCCCGCTCACCATCACGGCGATCGAGGTCCTGTAGCACTGCCCGGCGCAAGGCACGGGATGGCCACTGGCCACCCCGTGCACCCCTGCTCTTACGGACAATTGTTCGGCTTGGGCCGATCCAGCCTGAACGGCGGCCCGACGAATCCCGCCGGCTTGACGGTCGTCGCGAAGAACACCGCTACTGCCGAGCTCGACGCATTGCGGGCATTGTGCGGGACATAGGCGCCTTCGATGAAAGACTGGCCGACGCCATAGGTATGCGCCGTGCACAGCGGATTCGATCCATCGGACCAGGTGATGCTGCCCTGCGTGACCGTGATGAACACGGGACTGGGATGTGCGTGCCAGCCGCTCGATCCGCCCGGCTGGACCGTCAATTTGTCGGTGGCGATATCGGTTTCGTCCAGCGTCTTGAGGTGAAGACCCCATTTGCCGGTCTTGTCGTCCGCCGTGTTGATGTTGAGCACGCCGAAATGCCCGCTCACCACCCCCGACGGAGCAAACCCTGAACCCGGCGTCGCCAAAGCGGACACACTGACGACGGAGGTCGCGACCAGCGCTGTCGCAGACATTCGCAAGACGAGTAAACATATGTTGCTCATTGCAGGTCCTTCCTGATTTAGGTGGACGCCACAGGCCGTCGATCCGAGTCGACGACGCAACATCATGCGCCTGCGCAACAATTAATGGAAATTGTCTTTTTTCATTGCTCAATGTTGTGCCAGAACGGGATTGCGAGACCGGACCACTGCTCGCAATCTCAGGCTGCCGCCCGCTCGCCTTCACCCTCCGCCGTCTCGGCGGCTCCCAAGATCCACTCGACCGCCGACCGGGCATGGATCGCGGTCGTGTCATAAACCGGCAGGACATTCGCCCGAACGTCGACGGCCATCACGAGCTCGGTACAGCCCAGCACGATCGCCTGCACCTTGCGCCGGCTGAGTTCGGTAATCAGCGTGCGCAGCTTGCGCTGGCTCTCGCGCACCACCCGGCCCGCCGCCAGCTCTTCATAGATGATGCGATGAACTTCGCTGCGCCACTCGGGCGAAAGCTCGATCAAGCTGAGTCCCTGCGCGGTGTACGCCTCGCGGGCAAAGCCCTCGGTCATCGTGTAGTTGGTTCCCAGCAAGGCAACCCGCTCATATCGGTCGGACACCAGCCGCTCGGCCGTCACCGCGCCGATGTCGATCAGCGGCAATTTGGTCGCCGTCTTTACCGCGCCGGCGGTCTTGTGCATCGTGTTGGACGCAATCAGCAGCCCGTCGCAGCCCGACTTCTTGAGCCGCAGTCCCGCTTCGACCGCGAGGCCGATGACCCCATCCCAGTCACCCGCCTGCTGCATCGCCGCCACCGGGGCAAAGTCGAGACTCTCGAGAGCCAGCGACGCACTGTGCAGCCCACCCAGCCGCGCCGCGACCGCCT
>NZ_JANMWY010000337.1:0-11701 GCF_031380695.1 Sphingomonas sp.
GCGCCGCCGCTGGCATCCTGCGCCACCGCCCACAGCGCGACCATGCCCTTGCCCTCGGCATAGAGCGAGCGCAGCGCGGTCCCCGGCCCCTTGGGCGCGACCATGACGACGTCGAGGTCGGGGCGCGGAATGACGAAGCCGAAGCGGATCGCGAGGCCATGGCTGAACCCGATCGCCGCGCCGTGGCGAAGGGCCGGTTCGACCTCGCGATACAGCGCGGCGATCGTCTCGTCGGGGGCGAGGAACATGGTGAGGTTGGCGCTGGCGACGACGTCGGCGAGCGGCAAAGCGGCCAGGCCATCGGCGGCGACCCGCGCTTCGCTTGTCGAACCGGCGCGCAGGCCGACGACGACGTCGACCCCGCTATCCTTCAGGTTCAGCGCCTGCGCCCGCCCCTGATTGCCATAACCAAGGATGGCGACGCGCTTTCCGGCGAGCGGCGCGGGGTCGATGTCGGGATCGCGGAGGAGGTCCATTGCTTGGCGTTACCGCAACAACGGAAATTCGGCGAGGGTTTCGAGGGACGGCACGTCCCGGAACCGCACCCACTCCACCGGCGACTGGTTGGCGAACCAGGTATATTGGCGCTTGGCATAGCGCCGCGTCGCCTGGGCACCGGCGGCCAGCGTCTCGGCGCACGTCGCCTCGCCGCGCAGCATCGCGGCGATCTCCGCCACTCCGATCGCCCGCATCACCGGCAGCGCCGGGTTGAGGTTGCGGACGAGCAAAGCCGCGACTTCCGCCGCCGCGCCCTGATCGAGCATCGCCGTGAACCGCGCATCGCAGCGAGCGTAGAGCCAGTCGCGCGGCGGCAGCAGGATGAGCGGGCGAAGCGCAATCTCGCCGCCGATCCCGCCGCTGAGCTCTGCCTGCCACGCGCCGATCGCTCGCCCGGTCGATCGGACCACCTCCAGCGCACGGGCGATGCGGGTCGTGTCGGTCGGGCGCAGGCGGGTGGCGGCCTCGGAGTCGAGTGCTTCGAGCACCGCGTAATTTGCCTCGACCGGGGCGGCCCGCACTTCGTCGCGAATGGCGGGATCAATCGGCGGGATCGGCGCAATGCCGTCGATCAGCGTGCGCATATAGAGACCGGTCCCGCCGACCAATATCGGCACGCGCTTCTCGGCATGGATCGCCGATATCTCGCCGCGCGCCAGCACCGCCCACGCCGCCGCCGAGCAGGGATCTGCCCCATCGCGTACGCCATAAAGCCGGTGCTCGGCGCGCCCCACCTCAGCCGCCGACGGCCGCGCGCTGACGATGTCGAGGTCGCGGTACAATTGCGCGCTGTCGGCGTTGACGATCACGCCATTGGTCCGCTCGGCCAGCGCGATTGCCAGAGCGGACTTGCCGCTGGCGGTCGGACCGGCAATGAGCGCGACGGGAGGAAGCGGATTGACCATCGCAACGCTGATAGCAGCCGGACGGCTCGATGACAGGCTGGCCGAAGCGGCGTGCGCGCACTTTGGCGCAAGGCGTGGCGCGTGGGTCGATCCGGGCAGCGCACTCGACCTGCAGTTCGACGGAAAGGTGCCGGCAGTGGACGGCTGGGAAAGCGTCGACCTCCTGCCGATCACCCCCGGTCCGCGCCGCCGCCTGCTGCTGGTCGCCGATATGGATTCGACCATGATCGGGCAGGAATGTATCGACGAATTGGCCGACTATGCCGGGGTCAAGCCCCAGGTCGCCGCGATCACCGAGCGGGCGATGCAGGGCGAACTCGATTTCGCGGGCGCCTTGCGCGAGCGGGTGGCGCTGCTCGCCGGGCTCGACGAGGCGGTCATCGCGCTATGCCTGGCCGAGCGGGTGCGGCCCAATCCGGGCGCGGCGACATTGATCGCGACGATGCGGGCGCATGGCGCGCGGTGCCTGCTGGTGTCGGGCGGCTTCACCGCGTTCGCAGAACCGGTGGGCAAGATGCTTGGCTTCAACCAAGTTCGCGCCAACGTGCTGGCGGTACGCGACGGCAAGCTGGTCGGTACGGTCGATGGCGCAATCGTCGACGCTTCGGTCAAGCGCGCGACCTTGATCGAGGCCTGCGCGACACTCGGCATCGCACGCAACGCGACGATGGCCCTGGGCGACGGTGCCAACGACAAGGCGATGGTCGAGGCGGCGGGGTGGGGGATCGCATATCGCGCCAAGCCGGCGCTTGCAGAGGTCGCCGATGCGCGCGTCGATTACCACGGACTCGACGCGTTGCTGTGGGCGCAGGGCATTCCCCGCGCCGAGTGGATCGAGGTCTAGCGGGCGGCGATCGCGAAGCAGGGCTGACCGCGCGCGCTGAGTATGGCGCAGGCGGCGCTGGCGGCGGCGCGGCTGGGGTAGGGGCCGGCCTGCAGGCGAGTCATCGCGCCAACCGGGATCGCATAGGCCTGCTTGCCCGCCAGCGGACCGGCGGCGAGCTTGCGGAACAGGGCGTCGGCCGCACTGCGCTGCCCGAAGGCACCGAGCTGGACGCGCCAGCCGCCGGTCACCGCCCGGGGCACCGACAACGACCCGATGAACGGCCGGGTCGAGGCACCGGCGGTGCTGGCCTGCCGCAGCGGTGATGGCGTCCTGGTGACTTGCTTCGGCGGCGTGGCGGGTTTGGGCTCAGCGGCCATCTTCTTCACCGGCATCGCGGCCGCGCCACTCCCCATGCCCGCGCCGACCCGCCGGCGCATGTCGGCCGGCATCGCAGCCTCCATCTCGGCCAGCGTCGTCGCCGCCGAAGCCAGCCCCTGCGCCGCCGATTTCAAGACGTAGCGATAGGCAAGTTCCGGATCGCGCCGCATCAGCCCGTCGCCGTTGAACAGCGCCGTGCCGTAAAGCAATTGCGCGCGCGGCTCGCCGGCATCGGCCGCCTGTTTCAGCCAGCGCAGACCCGAAAGCTGATTGCCGTTCTGGAAATAAAGTATCCCCAGCTGGGTTTGCGCATCGACATGCCCCGCCGTGGCGGCGCGATTATACCAGCTCGACGCCTCGCCAAGATCGATCGCAACGCCCTTGCCCAGCCGATAGGCCTGGCCAAGGTTGAACATGGCGTCGGCGTCGCCTTTTTCGGCAAGCGGCCGCCAGACTGCCAGTGCGCCAGCGTAATCGCCCTTGGCATAGGCATCGATCCCCGCCTTGACGCTTTGTGCCGCGACCGGCGCGCTCATCAGCAGCGCGACCGCAACCACCCAACCGACCCGCATTTTGGCGCTCCCGAGACTTGCCAGCGATCCATAACGGAGCGAGCGCCTCATGCAATACAGTCGGAACGACGTTAACCAGACTTTAGGAGCTTTGGGGTCACTTGCCTCTCGAACCGTCATTTGGGCGAGGGGAATAGAATGCGCGTTCTGGCAATGGCATCGCAGAAGGGGGGATCGGGTAAGACCACCCTGTCGGGTCACCTCGCGGTGCAGGCGCAACTGGCAGGAGCCGGTCCGGTCTGCCTGATCGACATCGATCCCCAAGGGTCGCTCGCCGACTGGTGGAACGAGCGGGAGGCCGAAATGCCGGCCTTCGCGCAGACCACCGTCGCCCGGCTGCAGTCGGACCTTGAGGTCCTGCGTCAGCAGGGTTTCCGCCTGGCGGTGATCGATACACCGCCGGCGATCACCATGGCGATCCAGTCGGTCATCGCCGTCTCGGAATTGATCGTCGTGCCGACTCGGCCCAGCCCGCACGATCTGCGCGCCGTCGGGGCCACCGTCGATTTGTGCGACCGCGCCGGCAAGCCGCTGATCTTCGTCGTCAACGGCGCGACGCCGAAAGCCAAGATTACCTACGAAGCCGCCGTCGCGCTGTCGCAGCACGGCACCGTAGCACCCGTCACCCTCCACCACCGCACCGATTTCGCCGCGTCAATGATCGACGGCCGAACGGTGATGGAAGTCGATCCCAAGGGCCGCTCCGCCAAGGAAGTGGTCGAGTTGTGGGAATATATTTCCGACCGCCTCGAAAAGAACTTCCGCCGCACAGTCTTTTCCGCCCCTGGCGCGAATGCCAATGCTGCTGCGGCTGCGACGCCTAGGCCGATGGGTGGCTTTGGCCGCCGCGTTGTCGGCCAGTAAGGAGTATCGACGTGGGCGAGCCCAAGACTTTTGCATCACTCTCCTCGGGACTCCTCGCTCGCAAGGGCGCGGCGCGCCCCGCGATGCGCCCGCAAGGCTTCGGCCAGATCGGCGCGACGCTCGAGGATCTCGGCTGGAACGACATGGGCTTCGAACCGCCCAAACCGGTGCTGTCCGCCGTCCGTGACGAGGACCATGACGCATTCGGTGACGAGACCGGCGAGTCTGGCGCGCGCCATTCGCTGGCCGGGCTTACCCCGTTTGCCACGCCGTCGCCGGTCCATGACCAGCAGGCCGAGCTGGCCGAGCGCTTCGCCGGCTATGACCTGGAGGCCGGCAAGGAAGACGAGTATGACTCGACCGCCGAGCCATTCAATGGCGCGGACGAGATCCGGCCGAGGATTGCCGCTCCGGTGGCCCGTGAAGCCCAGCGCACAGCGCGCAAGACAACGCAGCGCGCGGCGCCCGGGAGCAAAGCCAAGGCGGCGTTCACGTTGCGGCTCGATCCTGCTCGCCACCTCAAGCTTCGCCTGGCCTGCGCGGTGACCAATCGATCGGCGCAAATGCTGGTGACCGACGCGCTCGACCGGCTGCTCAAGAGCATGCCCGAACTCGATGGGATGGCGGCCAACGCGCCGACGTCCTGCAAGCTGAACTAGAAGATAAAAACGGGAGGCTCGTTCGATGAACAACGCACTTCGCTTCGGCACCGCGATTGGCGCACTCGCGCTGGCCGCAACTCTGGGCGGCTGTGCCGCATCGCACCAGCCCAAAAGCGCCTCCATCTTCGGCGGCAAGGTCGATAACGAAAATATCGGCCTCGCCACCCGTGCTCAGCTTGCGCTAGGCGACAACAAGCTGACCGAAGCGGTTGCGCTGGCCGAACGCGCCGTCGCCGCCAGCCCCAACGATGCCGGCTTCCGCGGCCTGCTCGGCAATTGCTACTTCGCCGCCGGGCGCTTCGCCTCGGCCGAAGCGGCCTATCGCGACTCGCTCACTTTGCTGTCGAACCAGCCGCAGGTCGTGCTGAAAATGGCGTTGGTCAGCGTCGCACAAGGCAAGAACGGCCAGGCGATCGCCTTCCTCGACGCCGCCAGGGACGTGCTCGACCCGTCGGATTACGGCTTGGCGCTGGCGCTGGCCGGTCGTCCCCAGCAGGCGGCCGATTATCTTCAGACCGCCGCGCAGCAGGTCGGCGCCGACTCGCGCGTCCGCCAGAACCTGGCGCTTGCGCTCGCCTTCTCCGGTGACTGGGTTGCTGCCCGCTCGGTTGCGGCACAGGACGTGCCAGCCGATCAGCTCGATGCGCGCATCCAGCAGTGGATGCAGCTCGCCAAGCCCGCTCGTGCGTCGGACCAGATCGCTTCGCTGATGGGGATCACGCCGATTGCGCTGGATCCAGGCCAGCCGGTGCGCCTCGCGCTGCGCGATGCCAAGTCGCGCCTCGCCGCCGCCGCGCCGCTGGTGCCAGTCGCCGAGGCGGCACCGACCGAAGTCGCCGAAGTCGCTCCCGCGCCGGCGATCGTCGCGACGCCCGAGATCGCTGCTCCGGCTCCGGTCATGCTGGCTGACGCCAATCCGGCGACGCCGCTGATCGTCGAGCGCGTCGCCGCCAAGCCCGTTCGCCATGCCGCTGCGCCGCGACCGTCGCTGTCGCCGCGTGCTTCGGTGATGGCTGATGCCCGCACCCTCTATCGCTACGCTGCTGCCAAGAGCCCGGCGCGCGGTAGCTCGGTCGTCCAGCTCGGCGCCTACTCGTCGCGCGCCTCGGTCGCTGCCGCGTGGAGCCGGGTTTCGCATAAGTTCGGTACGCTGCGCGGCTATGCGCCGGTCGCGGCTCGCTTCGATGGCGAGCGCGGCACGGTTTATCGCCTGTCGGTGCATGGCTTCGGCAGTGCCCAGCAAGCCCAGTCGCTATGCGGTTCGCTCAAGCGTGCCGGTGGGGCCTGCTTCGTTCGCAACGTCGCGGGCGACGCTCCGGTTCGGATCGCCTCGCTTTAATTTGTGGCGAAGCGCGGCACCGGCCCGCGCCCCCACCTGACCCTCCCAATCAGTTTATGCTTTGGGAGGCCGGGGGGGGGCGCGGGCCGGTGCCGTCTCACGCATCAAGCGACCCGTTCAGCGGTGAGGAGGTCGAGGCAGGCCATTCGCACCGCCACGCCCATTTCGACCTGAAGGATGATCAGCGATCGCGCCGGATCGTCGGCCAGGTCGCCCTCGATCTCGACCCCGCGATTGATCGGGCCAGGGTGCATGATCGCCGCGTGCGGGGTCGCCTTTGCCAGCCGCGCAGCCGTGAGCCCATAGCGGTCGAGATATTCCCCCGGCGCGTCGCCTAGATCCTCGGTCATTCGCTCGCGCTGGACGCGGAGCATCATGACCACCTCGGCACCGTCGACCGCTTGGTCGATGTCGCACGCGGGCAGGTCGTCGGGCATCAGCGACGGCGGTCCGGCGAGACGCAGGTCGGCACCCAGTCGCCGCAGCAGCTTGATGTTCGAGCGCGCCACCCGGCTGTGCTTGAGGTCGCCGCAGATCGCGATCCTCAGCCCCGCGACATGGCCGAAGCGGTGGCGGATCGTCGCCGCGTCGAGCAGCGCCTGCGTTGGATGCTCGCCGATGCCGTCGCCGCCGTTGATCACCGGGCAGTCCATCAGCGCCGCGACCGTTCCTGGCGCGCCGCTAGTGCCGTGGCGTATCACCAGGGCATCGGGCCGCATCGCGTTGAGCGTGCGCGCGGTATCCTCCAGCGTCTCGCCCTTCTTGATGCTCGATCGTTCGACCTGCATCACCACGACCTGCGCGCCGAGGCGCTTGGCGGCGATTTCGAATGACAGAAGCGTGCGGGTGCTGTTCTCGAAAAAAGCGTTGATGACGGTCAGCCCGTCGAGCCGCTTCGAGTTGCGACGCGGCTGGCGGTTATACTCGAACCAGCGCGCGCCCTCGTCGAGAATCAGCGCGACCTGTGCGTCGCTGAGGCTGTCGATCGAGAGAAGGTGCATGAAGGCGCGCCCTAATCGTCGCGGGGCAGATTGGCCAGAGCGTCGATCGCGCCCTGGAGAATATGGGCCGCCGCCAGCTTGTCCACCGCGAGCGCACGTTTGGCCCGCGACACATCGGCGGCGATCATCGCCCGCTCGACCGCCTGCGTCGACCAGCGCTCGTCCCACAGCAGCAGCGGCAGGGCGAGGGGCACGAGGTTGCGGGCAAAGGCGCGCACCGACTGCGTGCGCGGCGAATCGCTGCCGTCGAGGTTGAGCGGGAGGCCGACGACCAGGCCGACAACGGCGTGTTTCGCGACGAACTGGCGTAGCAGGGTGAGGTCGATGGAGAATTTTGTCCGGGCGATGGTTTCGGCCGGGCCGGCGAAACTCCAGCTAGCATCGCACAGCGCGATGCCGATGGTCTTGGTGCCGACGTCGAGCCCGGCGAGCTTGCCGCCATGCGCGAGAGACGCAGCGAATTGAGCCAGCGAATGGCTCAATGCCAGGCCCTGGTGCGGGTGTCGGCATCGTTTCTTATGGCCGACCAGAACAGCGCATAGTCATATACGTGATAGTTATTGCCCGGGAGGACGTAGGGGCCGAGCGGGGGTATCGCGCCGCTAATTTCGAGTAGCCCCTGCTCGCACCGCGCGCCGACGGCCTTGGGGATTAGGGTTGCGGTCGAGAAATCTGCGGTCGGGACCAACGTGCCGCCGTTCCTGTCCGCGATCGCCGCGCCGTTGTGCGTGCCGGTAAGCGGATTGACGCAGACGACGTCGCCTCGTGCTCGCACCGATCCGTTCGCTCCCTTGGTCCCGACCCAGTTGTCGAGGATCATCGATGCGTTGGCCGGCTCGCCGAAGCTCATCCACGAGAGGATGCACCCGGTTTCGTCGGGCGTTGTGCAAGGCGGAAGCCCCATCGCCGGCAGGTCCGCTTTCGCCGACAGCGGCCAGCCGACGACGTAAGCGGCGACCAGCCGCCCTTTCAGTGCGTCGCGCCGATCGACCAGCAGCCGCGACAAATGCAGCGCGCCTTGGCTGTGGCCCGCCAGGATGATCGGAGTCTTGTGGGGCTGGGCGGCCAGAAAGACGTCGAACGCCGCAAGCACGTCGCGATAGCCGAGGTCGAGCGCCTTGTTCGCGTCGTCGTTGTGAAGGAGGAACGCCCCAAATGCCGCCTGGCGATAGCGCGGCGCCCAAATGGTCGAGACATGGTTGAAGACGCCAGCTTGGCTCTGCACGAACAAACGGTCACGCAAGAACGGATCGCCGGGCTCATCGATCTCCGCGTTCCACTTGTCCCGGGCGAGATAGGTGGTCGGGTGGAGGTAGAAGGTGGCGACTTCGATTCGCAAGAACGGCTCCGGCTCGACGGGCGTTTCACCGGTCGGGCGCCATCTTGACGGATCGTCTTTCAGCCCCGGCTTCGCCAACCAGCTCGAATCGAGCTTGTAATCGGGGCCGGTCGAAACGGCTGGGGCGGCGAAGTGGCCGGTTGGCGTTGTCGCGCTGGTCAGCACCCGGCCGCCATACTGATAGATGGCGAACCCCGCCGCCACAGCTAGAATGATCAACCAGAAGATCAGCAAAAGGAACCGGCGCGCACACATGGCGGCGCGCGTTAGGGGAGGGAGACAAGCCCGGCAAGCGCTTGCCCGGCTTCGGTGGCGCTGTTAGGCGCGGCCGCTATGTCCGTTGATCGCGCTACCGTCCGCCACATCGCCAGGCTTGCCCGCATCGCCACCAGCGACGCGCAGATCGACGCGCTGGTGCCCGAACTCAACCAGATCCTCGGCTGGGTTGAGCAATTGTCGGCGGTCGATACCGAGGGGGTCGAGCCGCTGACCGCAGTCATCGAACTGAAGCAGCGGCTGCGCGACGACGTCATCGACGACGGCAATGTTCGCGACAAGGTGCTGGCCAATGCCCCCGACGCGCAGCACGGGTTCTTCGCCGTGCCGAAGGTGATCGAATAGTGAGCGAGCTGACCGCCAAGACCATCGCCGAACTGCGACAAGGACTCGCGTCGAGGGCGTTATCCGCGCGCGAACTCGCGACCGCCTACAATCTGGCGGTCGAGGCTGGTCGCCCGCTCAACGCCTATACGGTGGCGACCCCCGACCTTGCGCTCGCCGCCGCCGATGCCGCCGACCAGGCGCGGGCGAGCGGAGACGCGCCGGGAGCACTTTCCGGTATCCCGCTGGGGATCAAGGATTTGTTTGCGACCGAAGGGATCGAGACGACCGCCGGGTCGGCCATCCTCAAGGGCTTCAAGCCGCAATATGAATCGACCGTCTCGGGCAAGCTCAAGGCGGCCGGTGCGGGTATGCTCGGCAAGCTCAACATGGACGAGTTCGCGATGGGCTCGTCGAACGAGACCAGCGCGTTCGGCCCGGTGATCTCGCCGTGGAAGCGCAACGACGGCGGAAACGCTGCACTCACTCCGGGCGGAAGTTCGGGCGGGTCGGCGGCAGCGGTCGCGGCGGGTCTGGCGGCGGGGGCGACCGGCACCGACACCGGCGGATCGATCCGCCAGCCCGCCGCCTTCACCGGCATTTGCGGGATCAAGCCGACCTATGGGCGCTGCTCGCGCTGGGGCGTCGTCGCCTTTGCCTCGTCGCTCGACCAGGCCGGGCCGATGGCGAAGACGGTCCGCGATTGCGCGATCCTGCTCGAGGTAATGAGCGGGTATGACAAGAAGGATTCGACCTCGCTCGACCTACCCGTGCCTAAATGGGAAGAGGGACTATCGAGCAATCTTAGGGGCAAGCGCGTCGGTATTCCTAAGGAATATCGCATCGATGGCGTCCCCGCCGAGATCGATGTCCTGTGGGACAAGGGCGTCGAGTGGCTGCGCGATGCGGGTGCCGAGCCGGTCGAAATCTCGCTGCCGCACACCGCCCATGCGCTGCCGACCTATTACATCATCGCCCCGGCCGAAGCCTCGTCGAACCTCGCCCGCTATGACGGCATCCGCTATGGATTGCGCGAGACGGGCGAGGGCGGGCTTGACGGCCTCTACGCCGCGACCCGCGCCGCTGGCTTTGGGGCCGAGGTCAAGCGCCGCATCATGATCGGCACCTATGTGCTGTCGGCGGGCTTCTACGACGCCTATTTCACCAAGGCGCAGAAGGTGCGGACGCTGATCAAGCGCGATTTTACGCAGGCGTTCGAGCGCTGCGACTTCATCCTCACCCCGACCGCGCCATCGGCGGCGTTCGGGCTGCAGGAGAAGATGAGCGACCCGCTGGCGATGTACCTCAACGACGTGTTCGCGGTCCCGGCGAGCCTCGCGGGACTGCCGGCGATGTCGGTCCCAGGCGGGCTCGATGCGCAGGGCCTGCCGCTGGGGCTACATCTAATCGGGCGCGAACTGGATGAGCAAGGCGTGCTGAACGCAGCGCTGGCGATCGAGGAGCGGGCGGGGTTTACCGCGAAGGCGGAGCGGTGGTGGTAAGACTGCTCAAGAATGTCCTGCTCGGGGGCAGGCGGGCGCTGCGCCGCGCCGGTCTCGACGTGGGGCGCTTGTCATCCCCGTCGAGCACGATGAGCGGTCTCTATCTGAGCTGGTCGCAGGACGATCCCGCCGCCACCCGCGGCATGGTGATTGACGTCGCCGAGGCAGGCCGCACCGGACATTTCTTCGTTGCCGACCCGCGCGACGAGATCCAGCGCCATCACCTCGCCGGTCATTTTTACGAGCCCCGCGAACTGGAAGTCATCGCCGCCCATCTGGGCGGGGGCGACTATGTCGACGTCGGCGCCAACGTCGGCAATCATCTGGTCTATCTCGCGCTGGGCTCGCCCGCGACGCGGATGGTGGCGTTCGAGCCGAATCCGGTCGCGCGGCGGCTGCTGGACATCAATTTGCGTCTCAACAGTCTCGCCGAGCGGGTCGAGGTGAAGCCGGTCGCGCTGGGTGCGGAGGCGGGCGTCGGCGCGCTGGTGTTGACCGAGCATAATCTGGGTGCGGCGCGGATTGACAGCGCGCGCGGGACGCAGCCGATCGTCATCGAACGCGGCGACGATCTACTATCGGATCGAACAGTCAGTTTTATCAAGATCGACACCGAAGGCCATGAAATTGCTGTCCTCGAAGGGCTGGCGAAGACGATCGCTCGTTGCCGGCCATCGCTGTTCGTCGAGGTCTCGACCGCCAATCGCGAGTTATTCCTGCGCATGATGAGCGATTGGAAGTATCGCGAGGCCGACAATTTCGCCCGTTTCGGTCGCGGCGGAAATTTCCTAATGCTTCCACAGGAGCGCAGCGCGTGAACGCCCCCTATCGCATCCACGGCGACACCGGCGAGTGGGAGGTCGTGATCGGCCTCGAGGTCCACGCCCAGATCGTGTCCAACGCCAAGCTGTTCTCGGGCGCCGCCACCGCCTTCGGGGCCGAGCCGAACACGCAGGTCAGCCTGGTCGACGCGGCGATGCCGGGGATGCTGCCGGTGCCGAACCGCGAGTGCATCCGCCAGGCGGTGCGCACCGGCATGGCGATCGGCGCGCAGATCAACAATTGGTCGCGGTTCGACCGCAAGAATTACTTCTACGCCGATTTGCCGCAGGGCTATCAGATTTCGCAGCTCTATCACCCGATCGTCGGCGAGGGAGCGGTGACGGTGCTGGTCGACGAAAAGGACGAGGGCAGCGCGCGGACGATCGGGGTCGA
>NZ_JANMWY010000002.1:0-3427 GCF_031380695.1 Sphingomonas sp.
GACGTGCCAAGCTGGCTCAGCAAGCCGAAATGGGCCCGGCTGTTGACCGGGGCAGTGCCGTCGGGAAGGGCGGTGAAGCGCGGCTCCTCGCCGTCGAGCCCGAGGAACAGCAGAGCGTCATTGGAATCGGGTGGCTGCCAGATAAGTCGCCCGTCCTCATCGATCGCCGGTGCACCATTGCGCCATGACAGGGCGCGCGCTGCCGGATGGCGGGCGAGCTCGGCAACTCGATCGGGCTGGCCGCGAAGCGCATCGGCGCGGTCGAGGCCGGGTCCGGAAAAAAAGGGTTCAGGCTGCATACAAGTCACTCCTTCGGGCAAGGACCGCCTCGATGGCGTAGCGATACAGGGTCGGCAATCCTGCCTCGGCGATGGTGTCGAGCGGCTGCCACCAGCCCTGACCGACGGGCTCGGCGCGGGCAATGATGGCGAGGTCGAGGGTAAAGTGGGTGAAGCCATGCGCGACGCTGGCGAGCGCGTGCCCGGTAACCGGCGCGTCGCCCCATTCATCCCCGGGCAGTGCCGCCATCCCGCCGAGCAGGACCTTCGCCGGCCGCCGTACCAGCCACAGCGCGCCGTTGCGCTCGGTCCACCAGGCGGTCCCGGTGCGGTGGGGGCGCGACTTGCGGACCTTGGGCGCGGGAAACGCCTCGGGTGTGCCGCTGGCGAAGGCGGCGCAGTCGGCGCGCAGAGGGCATTCGCCGCAGCGGGGTGCCTTAGGTCGGCAAATGGTCGCACCGAGATCCATCATCCCCTGAGCATAGTCACCTGCGTCCAGCGCTGGCGTAAGAGCGTCGGCCATCACGCGAATCTCGCCGCGCGCCTCGACGATCGGGCGGTCGAGACCGTGGAGCCGGGCGACGACCCGCTCGACATTGGTGTCGATCACCACCGCCCGCCGCCCGAACGCGATCGCGGCGATAGCGGCGGCGGTGTAGGTGCCGACTCCGGGCAGGGCGCGCAATCCTTCTTCGGTCTCGGGAAAGCCGCCGCGCGCCGCGACTGCGCGGGCGCAGGCGACGAGATTACGGGCGCGGGCGTAATAGCCGAGGCCCGCCCATTCGTGCAGCACTTCGGTCTCGTCCGCCGCCGCCAGCGCCGCGACGCTCGGCCAGCGCTCGACGAACCGCGCGAATCGCGGGGCGACCGTGGCGACCGTGGTCTGCTGAAGCATCACCTCGCTCAGCCACACGCGATAGGGGCTCATCCGTACCGCCCCCGGCACCGCTCGCCACGGCAGGTCGCGGGCGTGGGCACGATAATGTTCGAGCAGGCGAGATGCGATATTGGCGCTCACCGGCGCGCTATGGCATGGACGGCGGCGATGGCGAAGATGCGCACCCCCGATGAAACCCCGCGCCGCGGCTATGCCCGTGCCGCCGGCGATATTGCGGGCGACATCAGCGGCATGGCGTTCAAGCGCTTCGGCTTCGTCCAGGGCGCGATCGTTGGCCGGTGGAAGGAAATCGTCGGCGAGCGCTATGCCCGCGTGTCGGTTCCCGAATCGATTCGCTTCCCGGCGGGCAAGAAGTCGAGCGGCACGCTCAGCCTGGTCGTGGAGGGCGCGCATGCGCCGCTGATGCAGCATATGACGCCGATGATTATCGAGCGGGTCAATCGGTTCTTCGGCTATGAAGCGGTCGCCCGGATCTCGTTTCGCCAGGGTCGCGTCGCCGACGCCGGCTCCGCCCGGCCGCTGCGCCAATCGCCTGCCCCGGTTCCCGCCGAAATTGGCGATGGTCTGCGCGCGATTGCCGACGACGAACTGCGCGCCTGCCTGACTGCGCTGGCCGGACAGGTCGCCGCGACCACCGGTCCGCCGATGGTCGAGCGTCCCGCGCCGATCCCGTCCCTGATCAACTTGCCGAAAGTGTCATGATGAACCGCGTTTGTTTTGTTCTGCATACCGCCCTCGCGATCGCCGCGCCGCTTGGGGCTCGGCCGCCCGTCCGACACTCGGTCACCGCGCCGGCCAAGGCGACCGATTGGAGCAAGGTCGCCAGTGCAACTGCGGCCGGTGGTTTCGTCATGGGCAACCCCGCCGCCAAGGTGAAGCTGATCGAATATGGTTCGCTGACCTGCTCCCATTGCCGTCACTTCGACGGCGAAGGGGTCACGCCACTGATCGCCAACTATGTCCGCAGCGGCAAGGTCAGCTGGGAATTCCGCTCGTTCCTGCTGAACGGCTTCGACATTCCGGCGACGCTGACCGCCAGCTGCAATGGCGCGGCGAGATTCTTCCCGCTGCTCCGGGCGCTCTACGCCGCCCAGCCCGACTGGGTGGCGAAGATGCAGGCGATCCCCGCCGACCGGCTCGAGGCGATCCGCAAGCTGAGCCCGCCGCAGCAATTCGCTGCAATCGGCGAGGCGGCAGGTTTTCCCGTCTTCGCCGCCGCGCATGGTGTGCCGGCGGGCAAGATCGGCGCCTGTCTGAGTAACGAAACGGCGGCCAGGAAGTTGGCGCAAGGCACTGCCGACGCCGCCAACAAGGACCATGTCAACGGCACCCCGACCTTCATGGTCAACGGCGTAAAGCTCGACTATTCCGGTGCAAGCTCGGTATGGGGGGCGGTCCAGGCCCGCCTCGACGCCGCGCTGCGCGGTTGACCCAGATATCCCATGCGAAAGTGACCCGATGAAGACCCTGCCCCTGATCCTCGCCGCCACCGCTCTGCTCGCGACCGGCGCCTGTACCAAGAAGGCCGCGACCAGCACCGCCGCCAAGTCCGAGCCGACCGTGGCGGTGACGCCGCCTGCCGACGGCGACTGGAGCCAAGTGACCACACCGAGCACCGCCGGCGGGTTCATCATGGGCAATCCCAATGCGAAGGTGAAGCTGGTCGAATATGGCTCGATGACCTGCCCGCACTGCGGTGAGTTCGACAAGGTCGGCGCCAAGCCGCTGATCGACAACTACGTCAAGAACGGCAAGGTCAGTTGGGAATACCGCAATTTCGTGCGCGATCCCTATGACCTCGCCGCCAGTCTGGTCGCGCGTTGCAATGGGCCGAAGAGCTTCTTCGGGCTGACCCGCGCGCTCTATGCTGCCCAGCCCGAGTGGGTCAGCAAGCTGCAAAAGGTGTCGCAGCCGCAGATGGAGGCGCTGCAGAAGTTGCCGCCGCAGCAGCAGTTCGTCCAGATCGGCGCACTGACCGGCTTCCCTGAATTTGCCGCCCTGCGCGGTGTGCCGGTGGCCAAGACCAACGCCTGCCTCGCCGACGACAAGGAAGTCAGCAAGCTGGTGCAGATGAATAGCGACGCGGTGACCCAGTATAATATTCCGGGTACGCCAAGCTTCCTCATCAATGGCGCTCTGCTTGATGAGACGGCGACGTGGGAGTTGCTCGAGCCCAAGCTCAAGACGGCGATCGGCAGCTAGGAGTGTTTGTCCGCTTCGCCGGTGCGGTATCGGCCCGTTCCCCCACCCG
>NZ_JANMWY010000035.1:0-2648 GCF_031380695.1 Sphingomonas sp.
CCTCGTCGGTCGCGGTCAGATCTGCCCTGGCCAGCGCCGATCGCGCCGCCGTCGCCGCTTCGATCGGCTGGGCGGTCGCGGCATAGGCCTCGGCCAGACGGGCAAAGCCGTTGCCACTGACCGGCGGGGTCGTGCGGAAGAAGGCGATGACACTCGTCGCGCTCTCGCCGACCCGCATCTGCCGCTCGGCCGCGCGGCGCATTGTCGTCTCGCCCGGCCAGCCCGGATTGGCGATCAGGAACCGGGCATAATCGCCGAACGCATAGCCGTCGCTCGCCCGCAGCCGCCGCCAGTCGGCCAGCGAATAATCGATATCGCTCGTCACGGTATAGCTCGGCGTCGACGTCGGCGTCAGGTCGATCGCCTGCATCGACCCGCTGGCTGCGCTCGCGAGCAGGACGGGGATCAGGAAAGCGGTGCGCCTCATGCTGGACATCATGCGACCGTGGTCCTTATCAGGCGGTGAACAATTGCTGCGGCACACACCCTATGGCGCGGCGGACTCGGCGAAAAGGACCAGGACGATGTTTTCCGGCTCGATTCCGGCGTTGGTGACCCCTTTTGCGGCAGGACGTGTCGACGAAGAGGCGTTCCGAGTCTTCGTCGACTGGCAGATCGCCGAGGGATCGAGCGCCATCGTACCGTGCGGTACCACCGGCGAGGTGCCGACCCTGTCGAACGACGAGCAGCACCGCCTGTTCACCCTCGCGGTCGAAACCTCGAACGGCCGCGTGCCCGTCATCGCCGGTTGCGGCAGCAACAACACCGCGACCGTGATCGAGCATATTCTCGCGGCCGAAGCGGCCGGCGCCGACGCCGCGCTGATCGTCATCCCCTATTACAACAAACCGAGCCAAGCCGGCCTGATCGCCCATTTCAAAGCGATCGTCGCCGCGTCGAAGCTGCCGATTATCGTCTACAACGTCCCCGGCCGCACCGTCGCCGACATCTCGGTGGAAACACTGGCCGACGTGGCGAAGATGCCGAGCATCGTCGGGGTCAAGGACGCCACCGGCGACCTCGGGCGCGTGACCGCCCAGCGCCTCGCCAGCGGTCCCGATTTCTGCCAGCTCAGTGGCAATGACGAGACCGCGCTCGCCTTCAACGCAATGGGCGGGGTCGGCTGCATCTCGGTCAGCGCGAACGTCGCCCCGCGCCTGTGCGCCGAGTTCCAGGCGGCGTGCCAGTCGGGCCGCTGGGACGAAGCGTTGACCCTTCAGGACCGCCTCTATCCCCTCCACGCCGCCCTGTTCAGCGACGCCTCGCCCGGCCCGACGAAATATGCGTTGAACAGGCTCCGCCCCGACTTCCCCACCGACCTCCGCCTGCCGCTGAGCGACTCCTCGGCGGAGAGCAAGGCGGCGGTAGATGCGGCGCTGGCGCATGCGGGGCTGGTGTAAGGTAGGGAAGCGAAATGACCGCAACACAATCTTCTGCCATCGCCGGACTCGCGCTGCCGCTGATCGCGGCAAGCAGTGGCGGGCCGCCGTCGACCGGTCGCTTCTTCATCACCGTCATTGTGATCCTCAGCTTATTCCTCGTCGTCCGGAAACTTCTTCCGACTTTTGGAGGCGCGCCGCGAGATCAACGGCAAAAGCGAGAGACGGACCCGACCTTAGTGTCGTCAAGTGAAATCCCCACTCCGTCGTCCGAAGAACTTACGGCGCGTTTAGGGCGCATTCGGGACCAGGCGAGAAGCGCGCCTTCGCTCATTGAGCATGTTGCTCCGCCTACTGGAGTTTCGCGAGTTGACCCGGTGCCCGCTTCACTCCGCGCTCAACAAGACGCGATCGTTTTTCACCAGCATTTCCCGCCGCGCGACGACGCGCTCAGTTACTGGGGCGGGGTGCCGCTGGTTCCGGCTGGTTTCGCCTGGCCCTCATCTACGTCAGCTGATGGCGCCGAGCGCGCACTCCATCACATTATTCAAGTCGATTGCACAATAATTCCGGAAGCAGTGCGCCTCGGTTTGCCCGACAGCGGCCTCCTCAACATCTTCATCGATCTCGACTGGGGCAGGGATTGGGGATGTCATGTTTCCCACTCGCCCGGTGACCCGCGCAATTTTGCGCCCGCCACTATCCCTGACACTTTGCCGAATGCCTATGGCGAGCGCGCCATGTATCAATGGGTCCGGAGCGACGAAGACTGGCCGCGGCTTCTGCCGCGCTGGAGCTTCGACCCCGTGCTGGTTCGTAGCGGCGGTCGGCAACCGCCTGTCGACCAGGACGACGAGGAGGAGCGCAAGTTTTGGCCCGGTACGATCGACCTCGCCGGGGAACTCGCAAAGGTTGATGGCGCGATCGTCACTTCGCATTATTTTCAGAATAGCTATGGTGAGGACGGGCATCTCAACCGACCCTTCTCCAATTTTCCGCATGACTGGCAGGCGGTGCGTATCGCCATTGGAGAGCTCGCCTATCAGGCGAACCGGGGCCATCTCGATCGTTTCGTAGAGCGTGGCGACATGACGCAGGAAGAGCGCGATGCGTTCAAGGCTGGCTTAAAATCGGCCATCGACGAGTGGACCGCGCGCGCCGGTGATGCCGTTCCGATCAGCCCGCTGACCAAGACTGACAGCGATGCGGCGTGGCAGGTGTTTCTCGATTATCGACACGTCAGCCTGTTCGCCTTGAGCGAAGCGGTCA
>NZ_JANMWY010000045.1:0-12116 GCF_031380695.1 Sphingomonas sp.
CCCATAACGCCTTGACGATGAGCCGGATGGACCGGCTCTATGGCGTAACGATGATCGAGCAGGGGGTCAGTCGTCTAGTGTCGGTGGACCTGGGAAGTGCGGAACGAATCTTAGCGGCTGAATAAACGCTATTGCGAACTATAGCATGAACCGTCATTCGGCTGCCACCCGAGCCTCGTGCCGTGCGCGTGTGGCTCCGTTCCGCTGCTCGGCGAGTGCCTCCGCTCGCTCGCGGATGCGGGTCAGGTCGCGGACGAACAAAGCGCGTTCTTCGTGCCGCCGCGCCTCCTCGGGGATGCGCAGCAGATAGCTCGGGTGGACCGTCACCCAGCATTCGCTACCGTCGGCAAGTGCCAGCGGCGCGTCGCGCTCGCGCGAGATGGTTAGCGTCTTGCCGGTCAGCGAGCGCGCCGCCGTTGCGCCAAGTGCGATGGTTAGAGCCGGCTGGATCAGCCCGCGCTCTTGCTCTTGCCACCAGCGGCAGGCATCGATTTCGCCGGTGTCGGGCCGCGAATGGATGCGTTTTTTGCCGCGGAGCACGAACTTGAAATGCTTGACCGCGTTGGTGACATAGGTTGCCCGCCGGTCGATCCCGGCCTGTTCGAGCGCGGCATCGAACAATTGTCCGGCTGGCCCGACGAACGGCCGCCCGGCGAGATCCTCCTGATCGCCCGGCTGCTCGCCGACGAACAGGATGCGCGCATCGAGCGGTCCTTCGCCGAATACCGTTTGCGTAGCGCATCGGGACAAGTCGCAGCGCGTGCAGGCCGCCGCCTCGTCGCGCAGCGCCGCCCACCTCGCCCCGATATTGCTCTCAGGCTGGGGCATCGCGGCGCTGCGCGCGATCATCGCCGCCTCGCGCCCCTGGGCTCCGGCAATCAACCCCGCGACCAGCGCCGTCTCGGGCATGTTCTTCCAGTATTTTTTCGGCATTTCCTTAGTCATCGCCTTGATCTTGACCCGCGCCGGATTGAAGATCGATGCGTAATAGGTTTTCCACGTCTCCTCGACCGGGTCGCCGTCCGGGGCATCGCGGCGGGTCGCGCCGGGGCTCTCGGTCAGTGCTTCGCCGTCCCAGTGAATGCACAGCTCGGGCGTCAGGATCGACCAGCACATCGTCGTGAAGCGCCGCACGAAGAAGCCGGCGGTGTGGCGGACGATGTGATGGTCAGGCTCGAACCAGGCGACGAACCGCGTGCTGACTTCCTCCTCGGCGACCTCGCGAAAGCGGACGAAGGCGTGCATCTTGTGGACGTCGCGCCGCACCTCCTTGGCCAACCGCTCGATCCGGTCGAGCAATGGGTCGGTGCGGTCCTCCATCGCACTCTTGTTGGCGCGCAGTTTGAGCAGCATCGCATAGAGCAGCGCGAACCGCTCGGGGTCCGAATGGCAGATCGCCGATCGAGCGACATCGACGAAGCTGCGCGGCACGGCGAAGCTCGGCCCCAGTGGCGGCGGCGCGCCCGCGTCGCCGAAGAGATCGGGTTCGTCACCCGTCACGTCCCAGATGATCGCGGAAGCAGGCACCCCCGCTTCGGCCAGCCCCCGCGCCGCCTCACGCCAGCCGTCGAAATCGTCGGGGGCCGCGAGCAGCACGCGATGCGCGCCGATCATCGGCCCCTCGGCGAGCATTAGCCAATCTTCTCGTTGATCTTCTCGTCGCATCCGGCCTCGGCCCGTTCGATTTCCTCGGGCTTCTTGGCGTTGTAGGCGGCGAGCAGCTCGACCGATTTGTCCTTGCCGAGGTCCTTCAGCGCATCGGGAAAGATGGTCTTTTCCTCTTCGTCGATATGCTCGAGATAGGTTTCCTTGAGCGACTTGAATTTCGCCAGCCAGCCGGGCGAGGACATGTCCGTCTCGCTCACTTCCTTGATCGCGTCCTCGATCTCGTGGTGGTCCTTGGCGGCGTGCTGGGCATAGGCGCGCATTTTGCTCTCGCCGATCAGTGCGTGATAGAGGGTCAGTTCCTCGGTCGCAGCATGTGCGATAGCGTCGGTCTTATATTCCTCGAAAAATGCCTTGCGCTCGTCGCTGGTACCACTGGTCTGCTCGATCGCCGCAATCAGCTTGCGATGCTTGTCATGGTCCTGCTTCAGTCGCTCGAAGATAGTGGTCGCGGCCATCGTGCTGACTCCAATGTTTCGCAGTCCCAACGACCAACGCCGCGCTTGGTTCACGCGGCAAACAATTCCATTTGTTTCGGCTTGGGCGTGACCAAAGCTTTCAAGTCGGCGCGGTCGATCAACAGCGTCGGGCGCCAGTCGCCAGTGATGATGAACGGTCGCATCTTGGCAATCGACACGGTCAGGCGATCGACGTCGTCGAGCATGATCGTCCGCCATCGCCGCGACGAAAGGATGCGCCCGACCGCCTTGGTGCCCAGCCCGGGGACGCGGAGCAACTCCTCCTTCGGTGCGCGGTTGAGATCGACCGGAAAGCGTTCGCGAAATTTGAGCGCCCAGGCGAGTTTGGGGTCGATGTCGAGCGGCAGCATCCCGTCCGCGCCGGTCGCCTCGCCGACCTCGCCCGGCGTGAAGCCATAAAAGCGCATCAGCCAATCGGATTGATACAGGCGGTGTTCGCGCATCAACGGCGGACGCGTGAGCGGCAACACCGCGCTCGCGGAAGGGATCGGCGAGAAAGCGGAATAATAGACCCGCCGCAGTCCGAACCGATCATACAGCTGGCTCGCCCGACCGACGATGGCGCGATCGTCTGCGGCGTCGGCGCCGATGATCATCTGCGTCGACTGGCCGGCGGGGGCGAAGCGCGGCGCGGACTTGAACCGCTTGGACGAATCGCGCGCCTCGACGATCGACGATTTCATCCCGGCCATCGCCCCCTCGATCCGCGCCTCCGATTTCTCGGGCGCAAGCCGTTCGAGCCCGGCACGGGTCGGCAATTCGACGTTGATCGATACGCGGTCAGCGTGGAGCCCGGCCAGCCGGACCAGTTCTGGATCGGCGTCGGGAATTGTCTTGAGATGGATATAGCCGCGAAAGTCATGATCCTCGCGCAGGCTACGCGCAACCTCGACCAGCTGTTCCATCGTGTAGTTGGACGATCCGATGATGCCCGACGAGAGGAATAGTCCCTCGATATAATTGCGCTTGTAAAAAGCCAGGGTCAGGCCAACCACTTCCTGGGCCGTGAACCGCGCACGGCGGACATTCGAGCTCTTGCGGTTGATGCAATAATGGCAGTCGAAGATGCAGCTGTTGGTGAGCAAAATCTTGAGTAGCGAAATGCACCGACCGTCGGGGGCGTAGGCGTGGCAAATACCCATACCCTCGGTTGAGCCGATGCCTTTGCCGCCACGACTGTCGCGTTTCGACGTGCCCGATGAGGCGCATGATGCATCATATTTCGCCGCATCGGCGAGAATCGCAAGCTTGGAACGAGTATCGAGTTGCGCCATTTGTTCTGCTTACGTTCCTTGGCTACGCGAGTCCAGCGAACACAATGATTTTCCGCGCTAATTCCATTTGCGACGGCGAGAGGCGGCTTCTAGGTTCGGCCGCATGAAGCATTTGTCAGTATGCGGCGCGACGCCGCTCTTCGCCGGCCTTCTCTTCACCACCGCCATAAGCGCGCTCGCTCAAGTTCCAGCGAGGGTCACGCCGATGACGCCCGATGTCGTGGCGAATTACGACCAGGTCCTGCCATCCGCCGACTTCATCCGGCGCGAGGCGATGGTGCCGATGCGCGACGGTACCAAACTCTACGCCGTCACGGTGATGAAGAAAGGCACGACCAACGGTCCGATCCTGCTGTCGCGGACGCCCTACGATGCGCACGAATCGACCCACCGCGTCGCCAGCCAACGGATCGTTGACATTCTCGAGGCGATGGACGCCGAGTTCGCCACCGACGGCTATATCTGCGTCTACCAGGATATTCGCGGGCTCCATAAGTCCGATGGCCAGTACATCATGAACCGGCCGCTCGCCGGGCCGCTCAACGCCACCGGCATCGACGAATCGACCGACGCCTATGACACGATCGACTGGCTGGTGAAGAACACGCCCGAGAGCAATGGCAAGGTCGGCGTCATCGGTTCGTCCTACCTCGGTTTCACTACGCTCATGGCCGAGATCAACCCGCACCCGGCGCTCAAGGCGGCGGTGCCGGAAAGTCCGATGGTCGACGGCTGGATGGGCGACGACTGGTTCCACAATGGCGCGTTCCGCGTCAGTTCGCTCGACTATGCGGTCGGCCAGGCGACCAACAAGGCCGAGGGCGGCGGCGAGTTTGCGCTGGGCAGCGAGGACGCCTATGACCGCTACCTCGACGCCGGATCGATCGGCGATTTTGCCGCCAAGCTGCGCATCACCCACTATCCCGGCGTGCAGAAATTCCTGCAGAACCCAGCTTATACGCCATTCTGGTCGGGCCAGGCGGTCGACAAATGGCTCGCTGCCCACCCGCTGACCGTGCCGACGATGCTCGAGGTCGGGCAGTGGGACCAAGAGGACAGCTATGGCGCCCCTGCCGCCTATCGCGCGCTGGAGCCCAAGGACAAGAATAACGACAAGGTCCATCTCGTCATCGGACCATGGCGGCATTCGGGGGCGAACCACGCCGGCTATGACCTCGGCGCGCTGACCTTTACCGGCGACACGGCCCGCGAATGGCGGACGCAGACGATGAAGCCGTGGCTCGACCACCTCCTCAAGGGCGCGCCCGATCCGCACACGCCGCCGGTGCTGACCTATGCCACCGGGATCAACACATGGGAGGTCTCGCCGCGCTGGCCGATGGGCAGCATGAAGCCGCTCTATCTCGCCGCTAACGGGGTTGTCGGCTTCGAACGTCCGGTGGCGGCGGGGCATGACGATTATGTCTCGGACCCGGCCCACCCGGTGCCGTTCATTCCGCGCCCGATCAACCTCGACGATGCGACCCAATGGAAGCCGTGGCTGGTTCGCGACCAGCGCTTCGTCTCAGGCCGCCCCGACGTCGCCGAGTGGAAGAGCGCGCCGCTCGACCAGCCGGTCCACATCATGGGCGCGCCCGAGGTCGACCTTTATGCCGGGACGAGCGGAACCGACAGCGATTGGGTGGTCAAGTTGATCGACGTCTATCCCAATGACGTGCCGGAGGACGCGACGCAGGGTGGAAAGGCGTCGATGGCGGGCTATCAGCTACCGATCGGCATCGAGATTTTCCGCGGGCGCTACGTCGACAGCTTTGCCAAACCTCGCGCGTTGCGGGTGAGTAAGGTCGAGCATTATCGCTGGACGCTGCCCAACGTCGACCACGTCTTCCTCCCCGGCCACCGGCTGATGATCCAGGTCCAGTCGAGCCTATTTCCGCTCTACGACCGCAATCCGCAGACGTTCGTGCCGAACATCTTCTTCGCCAAGGCAGGCGATTATCGGAAGGCGACGCAACGCATCTGGCGCGGCGGTACGACCGCGAGCGCAGTGATGCTGCCGGTGGTGCCCTAGTCAGGCTAGAGCCATGTAGGCCGGCGCAAGCGTGCCGCGAGGCATTGTGCCTTCTAGGAAACATGATGCGTATTATCCTCGCACTGAGCGCGATCGCCCTTTCGGTGACTGGCGCTTCGGCCAAGCCGTTCGTCGGTGCCGAACTGGCATCGCAGGCGAAAGTCAGCCTGGCGGCCGCGCGCAAGACGGCGCTCGCCGTTCGTCCCGGCACGATCACCGACCAGGAGCTGGAGAAGGAGAGCGGCGGCACCGGACTGCGTTACTCGTTTGACATCAAGTCACACGGCAAGACGTTCGAAGTCGGCGTCGACGGCCGCACCGGCAAGGTGCTTGAGAACAAGGCCGAGGGTCCCCACCCTGACTAACTTTCGTCAGGCGGGTTGGGTGCCAACGGGATGGCGCCCGGCCCGTTGCGGCAGGACCAGGATCAGGGCGACGATGACGACCAGCAGCACCATCGAGGCCAGCGGGCGGCTGAACTCCAGCCCGCCCTTCGCGACCGGCTTGTCGAGGAAATCGCCGACCGTGGCCCCGAGCGGGCGGGTGAGAATAAACGCTGCCCAGAACAGCCCGACGCGACTGATCGCGGTCGAATAATAGAGGGCGACCAGCACGGCGAGCGCCGCCCCGAAGATCAGCGCCCCCCCGGCATAACCCGGCCCCGAATCCGCCACCCAGTCACCGAGTGCTGTGCCGAGCGTTTGCGAGAAGGTGATCGTCAGCCAGTAAAAAGCCTCGGCCGGCGGGGTGGTGACGCTCTCGACGCGGACCGTTCCTAACGTTCGGTACCAGACGAACAGCGACGCCAGCACGCATGCGAGCAGCAGGGTCGATCCGCCGGGATAGCCGATGCCGAGCGACCGGGTGCAAAAGTCGGCGAGGGTCGTACCCGCAGTCGTCGAAGCGACGATTGTCGCCCAGTAGAGAAACGGGTGAAACCGCCGCGCACGAATCTGCAGCCACACGAGCACGGCCAGGATCGCGCCGAAGATTGCCGTCCCGACGAGATAACCGCTAAGCCAACTGTGCGGCGCATTGGGCGTGGTTTCGCCCAACCAGGTCATGCTGACCGTATCGCCCGCCGTCTCGCCCAGAGTGGTGGCAAGGATTTTGACGATCCAGAAGCTCAGCGTGACTGCCGGGACCTTGCTCAACGTATCGCGGTCCATGCTGATCATCCGATTAGCCAGTGGCCGAGCAGCCGGTTGAACGGGAAGGTGAAAACGTCCGCAATCTGCAACGCTGTGATGGAGTGAAATCCATCCGTCGTGCGAGCCAAAGTATCGTTGCTCACCGAGTAACGGCAGCCTCTATCTGGACGGCGCGGTGTTGGCGGTCGTCGTGTCGCTCCGCTCACGCGCCGCATTGTTAATCTCCTGCAATGCGCAGCCGGTGTAGCCAGCGGGGCCGACGGCCGAGCAACTCATCGGCCCGATTGAGCCCTGGTTGGAGAAGGCTTTAGCGCGATTGACCCAGCTGTTGCGGGTCTGCGGCGGGCCGCTCGGCCGCAATTTGGGCGGGATGCGAAAGCGCTCGCCTTCGGGGCGGCGGCTGCACACCACGATCTGGTCATCGGCCGAGCGCGGGCAGGGGTCGGTGCCATAAACGATGATCTCGGCATTGCGCGTCGCCTGGGCCAGCGCGGGGGCCGGGACAATAGCGACGCCCGCCCCGAGCGCGGCGATCAGCGCGCTGCCTGCGGTCAGGCGGTGGAGAAACTGGGTCATCGTCATCGTCCTTTCGAACAGGGTCAACGGCCGGGCCGCCACCGGGTTGCTCAGATTCGCTTCGACAGTGTGATCGCCGCCCGGCATCCGGCACGGATCACCGCCGTCAGCAGCGGGTAGCCGGCCGCGTCGGCGGCGCCGTTTGCGCGCGCGGTGTCGCGATGCTCGAGCTCCTCGGCCTGGAAATCGGCGATGTCGGCGGTGAAGGCGGGGTCGGTGTCGCCCAGCTCGGCGAGCTGCTCGGCATAATGGCGCTCAATCTCGGTTTCGACCGCTTCGGTGCAGGCCATCGCCGCTTGCTCCGACATCAGCGCGGTTGCTGCCCCCAGCGCGAAGCCGGCGACGTTCCACAGCGGTTGCAGCAGCGTCGGACGCACGCGCCGCTCGGCCATCAGTGCGTTGAAGCGGTCGAGGTGTCGCTGCTCCTGCGCCGCCATCCGCGCTACCAGGTGCGACGCGGGCGTGCCGCGGCCGAGGACGGCGAGCTGCCCGGCGTAGATGCGCGTCGCGCCATATTCGCCGGCCTGGTTGACGCGCAGCATCGACGCGGTGTCCGGCCGGCGATCACCGGGAGTCCAGTGGTCGGTCATGTTGTGCGCTTTCTGTAGAGCATGAGCGCGATCGCGCTTCCCCCGGACAGCGAAATGATCGCGTTCCACGCCGCCAGCGACAGGCCGACGAAGCGCCACTGGACCTGGTCGCACTGGATCAGCGGGACCTTCATGATTTGCTCGAGTACATTCGCGGCGCTGCCCCCCGCACCCGTCGCCGCGCAGGCTGTGAGGCCCTTGAACACATGCGCCTCGACCCCGGCATGATAGACGCCGATTCCGCCGGAAATGGCGATCGCTACCGCTGCCAGCGCGGTCAGGATGCGGGCGGGGGGGCTGTCGGCGGCGAAGGCGAACGCCAGCCCGGCGATGACGATTGCGGCGGCGTGCGGGTAGCGTTGCCACCAGCACATTTCGCACGGCCACAGCCCGCCTACATATTGGGAGAAGAGCGCGCCTCCCAGCAGCCCAACCGGCACCAGCAGCGCGAGCAAGCGCGCCGTTCCGTTCGACGACAATCCGCTCGCGGAGCGGGAGATGGCGATCGTCTCGTTCATCGGCCTAGCGCGCCGCGACCTTGGGCTTGGGCGGTGCCGGCGGGGCGAGCCGCTTGAGCGTCTTGAGCGCATAGTCCAGCTGGTAATCCTTGACCCCCGCGAGCTTCAATCCCTCGGCGGTCGAAGTGAAGCGCGGGTCGGGCGTGGTGTCGCTTTGCAATAGCGCATCGTCGACTTTCGCCTGGCCAAGTAAATGCTTGCGCAGGTCCGCTTCGCGCAGCCGCGGCCGGTCCTTGTAGTCGGGATCGCTCAGCTGCGGCACCAGCACGTCGGGATCGATCCCGCCGGCCTGCACCGACCGGCCCGACGGCGTGTAATAGCGCGCCGTGGTCAGGCGCAGCACCGAGGCGTCACTCATCGGCATCACCGTCTGGACGCTGCCTTTGCCGAAGCTCTTTTCGCCCATCACCAGCGCGCGGCGCTGGTCCTGCAGCGCGCCGGCGACAATCTCCGCCGCCGAGGCCGTGCCGGCATCGGTCAGCACGATCACCGGCAGGCCATGCGCCAGGTCGCCCGGGTGGGCATAGAAGCGCTCGATATCGGTCTTCTCGCGCCCGCGCTCGGACACGATCTCGCCGCGGTCGAGGAAGGCGTCACTGACCGCCACCGCCTGGTCGAGCAGCCCGCCGGGGTTGGAGCGCAAGTCGACGACATAGCCGAGCGGGCGGCCTCCGGTCATCTTGTCGATCGACACCAGCGCGTTTTCAGTCGCCGCCCCGGTCTGGGCCGAGAAGCCGTTAATATTGATGATGCCGATGCCGTCGCGGACTTCATATTTGACCGGCTTGAGCTCGATCTTCTCGCGGATCAGGGTGACGTCGAACGGCTTGTCGCGGCCCGGGCGGACGATCGTCAGCTTGCACTTGGTGCCGGGCTGCCCGCGCATCTTCTCGACTGCCTCGTCGAGCGTCGAGCCGTATAGCAATAGCCCATCGACATGAGTGATATAGTCGCCCGATTTCAGACCCGCGCGGTCGGCTGGTGTGTCCTCGGTCGGGGTGATGATCTTGACCGCCCCGTCCTCGGCCGCGACGCTCAGGCCCAGCCCGCCGTAATTGCCCTCGGTCGTCGCCTTGGTCTGCTGGAAGTCGGCACCCTCGGCATAGGCCGAATGCGGGTCGAGCGCGGCCAGCATGCCGTCGATCGCGCCCTTGACCAGCACATGGTCGTCGACCTTGTCGACATATTGCGAGCGGACCCGCTGATAGACGTCCATGAACGTCTCCAGTTCCTTGTAGTTGACCGCATCGGCGGCGGCGAGCCCGCTGGTCGCGGTCGGCACGAACGCGAGCGCACCGACGACGGCGAGAGGAGGAAGGAGCTTGGCAAGACGCATCGAACGACCTTTGGCGGTTGGGCGGGCACGCCCCGGAACATCGCTGGCGAGATTAGCCGCCTTTGGGACGATTGGACAGTATCGCAGATGAAGCAGCGATGAAGGCCGGTGAAACATTCGTGCCACCCCTGGATAATTCGACCTGCAGCGGGCCGAGCGTGCGACCGAGCGGTTCGCCCTTGCGGACCGCGCTGCCTTTGGGAAGGTCGGTCGCGACATTGACCAACAGGCTCATCCAGCCGCCGCCATGGTCGATGATTACCACGCCGTCGGCGCGGCGATAGGGCCCGGCGAAGACGATACTGCCGTCTGCAGGGATGAGGAGGGCGGCCCCACGCCCGGTCCTCAGCGTCAGCCCGCGTGAGCGCACGCCATTGGCATCGACGGACCCGAGCCCGGCGACGACCGGCGCGTCGATCGGCAGTTGGTAGGCGAACGGCGAGCGCGGGGCCTGTCCATCGGACGCGTTCGGGCGGGGCGGGAGCGAACCGAGTAGCGCCAGGTCGCGCGCGGCGGCCTGGCCGACACGGCGGCGAGCGGCTTCGTCGTCGAGACTGGCAAGCGCCTCGCCACCAACCAATGTCGTGTCGCCTGCCCCAAAAGCCTGTCCGCCGAACGTCGCCTGGCGCGAGAGGGCGCGACGTTCGAGTTCGGCGAAGCGGGCGCGCTGCCCGTCGAGGACGACACGTTGTCCAGCAAGGGTGTCGCGGGCGGCGGCGGCGGCTTGCTCCGCCCGGCTGGCGGTGGCAAGTTCGCGCGCCAGCCCGGCTGTACGGGCGCGGATCACCGGCATGGTCGTATCGAGGAGCGCGCGGACGCGGACGAATTCCTCGGTCGAATCCCCGGCCATCGCGAGTAGCGGCGGACGACGACCCATCTCGACCAGCCCGGCGAGCAGCCCAGCCACTGGGGCCTGGCGCTCGGCGAGATGCTGGCGTTGGGCCGCAAACGCGTTGCGGGCGAGCTCCAGTTCGGCTTCCGACACCGCAATCCGCGCCTCGGCGGCAGCGATGGCGGCGGCGGCGGCACGCCGCTCGGCAGCGAATTTCTGGGCTTCGTTGCCCGCGCTGGCAGCAGCGGCGGTCAGCTTCTGCTCCTCAGCGCTGGCCCGGGCGACATCTGCACGGGCGGCCGCAAGTTCGGCATCGGGCGACGGCGCGACCTCGTCGGCGGCCAGCACCGGGACGGCGGCGAGGAGGACGAGGAGGAGCGGCCAACGCATGAGCCTATCCTTCGCGATGATAGGGGTGGTTCGCAAGGATCGATGTTGCCCTGAACAATTGTTCGGCGAGCATCGCGCGGACCAGCAGGTGCGGCCAGGTCGCCGGGCCGAACGACAGTAGCAGTTCTGCGCCATCTCGGCCCGCCTCGCCATGGCCATCGGCCGCGCCGATCAGGAAGCGCGCCTCGCGCTTGCCGCCGTCGCGCCACGCCTCAAGCGTGCGGGCCAGTGCGGTCGACGACATTGCCTCGCCGCGTTCATCGAGCACGATGGTCACGCTGTTCGTCAGGAGCGGCGGCACCGTCCCGCCACGATCTGGCAATTCGGTCAATTTCGTCGGCCAAGCAATGCGCTTCAAGTAACGCTCGACCAACTCGGCCTCGCTCGACCGCCCGATCTTGCCGCGTGCGACGATGTGCAAAATCACCGAGTTAAGCGGCGCCGGCCTTGGCGTCCTGTTCGTCGCCGAAGGCCCACATCCGCTCCAGATTGTAGAAGCTGCGCACTTCAGGACGGAACAGGTGAACGATCACGTCGTCGGCGTCGATCAGCACCCAGTCGGCGACCGGCAATCCCTCGATCCGGGCGACCTTGCCGAACTCTTCCTTGATCTTGGCGGCGAGTTTGGTCGCCATCGACGCGACCTGGCGCGACGATCGGCCCGAGGCGATCACCATATGGTCGGCGATGCTCGACTTGCCGGCGAGCGGGATCGAGATGGTCTCGACCGCTTGGTCATCATCGAGGCTTTTCATGATCAGCGCGTGGAGCGCATCGACGTCGGCCGGGGCTGCGGTCCGCTTGGGACGGGCAGCGGCGACGGGAAGGGGGTCGGTCAAATTGTCTCCTGTGAAGGCGTCGCGGTGAAGCGGCGATGCCAGTCGGGGTCGAGCGCGCGAAGGCGTGTGGCGGAGGTCGGATCGGGGGGCAGGCGAAGCAGGCTAATCGCCGGTGCGCTCCAGTTCGTCCACCTCCGTGCCGTGGCGGCGGGGTGGCCGAACCACCGCAACCAGCCCATCGCGCGAGCCGCGCGGGCGGGACCGTCATACCCGGGACGCGACATGATCGCAATCGGCAGCGTCGCGGCCAACCGTCGCCAATCCTTCCACTGATGGAATTGGGCCACAGTATCGGCCCCCATCAACCAGATGAAGCGGTCGGCCGGGTAGCGGGCGATGATCGCGCCGACGGTGTCGACGGTGTAGCGTGTGCCGAGCCGCCGCTCGATGTCGCTGACCCGGATGCGCGAGCGCCGCGCCATCGCCCGGGCGGA